>JALOCA010000023.1 GCA_023227965.1 Lentimicrobiaceae bacterium
ATATCACTCGTTTTCAAAAGGAGGATGGAAATCTAATTTATAATTTTGATGATTATCAGATTGGTGATATGATAAGGGAAAATTCGTTACAAAGAAATTATTATGGTTATTCGCTTGACAATGTACCTGAAAGAGGTATGAAAATAAAGGATAACTATCTTATTTTTACTAATAATAACTTAGAAGAAAAAATTTACAATCTGAAAGATAAAAGGAAATTACTGGGTGAGCATAATATATTAAATATAATGGCGGCTGCAATTGTGTGTAATTTGTTGAATATTAAAAATTCTGATATTTCAGCCGGAATCAATAGTTTTTCTCCTCTGCCACATCGTTTGGAATATATTGGTGTATTTTGTGGCATACATTTTTATAATGATTCAATTGCTACAATACCGGAGGCGACCATTCGGGCAGTACAAACACTTAAAACAGTTGATACACTTATTGTTGGAGGTTTTGACAGAGGAATAAATTATCAGCCATTAGTGGATTTTATTGCTGCGTCAGAGATACAGAATATAATATGTACAGGGGATGCCGGAAAAAGGATTTCATATCTTTTGAATGAAAAAGAAAAAAAATATTTGTTTACGGAATCTTATGAAGAAATTATTCAATTGGCTATGAAGTATACTCGTAAAAATACAATTTGCCTGCTTTCACCTGCTGCAGCAAGCTATGATAAGTTTAAAAATTTTGAGGAGAGGGGAAATGTATTTAAAGAACTATTAAAGAATTATTAAAATTTTAAATTATATTCTTCTAAAAATTTTTGTTCTAATAAATTACTTTTTTTAATTGAATTTTTCATCCATAAAAGTAAAACATCTATTTTTTCTTCTTGAGTAAGTTTCCATGATAATTCTTGGTTTCTTATCTTATTTGCAAAATAAAACATGCTTATTGCAGCAGAAACAGAAATATTAAAACTTTCTGTAAATCCGTACATTGGAATTTTAACAAAATAATCTGCTTGTTTGTATGCCTCTTCTGAAAGCCCATTAAGTTCAGTGCCAAAAACCAGAGCAAATGGGGAGTCAATGGGTAGTGTATCAATCGAATAAGCATCCTTGTGCAAAACAGTAGCAACTATGCGGTACCCTTTATCCTTTAACTGTTGCAAACAGAATGTAGAGGCATCCTTTTTTTGTTTATATCTGTATAAACTTAGCCATTTACTTGCTCCCAGTGCTATATCGGAATTTATCTCAAAATGATTGGAGTTTTCGATGATATGCACATCCTGTACTCCAAAACAGTCACAACTGCGAAGAACGGCGCTTGCATTATGGGATTGAAAAATATTTTCAAGTACTATTGAAAAATATTTTGTTCTGTTTTCTATTATAGTATTAAATTTCTGCATTCGTTCAGATGTAATGAAAGAAGATAAATAATCTGACATCTGCTGTTTTGCGGTAAAAGAAAGGTTTTTGTGCATGAGAATATGTGTTAATTAAAACATAATTAATGAAATAATGGCGAAAAATAAAAAATTTTCAAGAATGAATAAAAAAAATTAATTTTGCCGCTCAAATTTAATAACTATGGCAAAAAAAACCGATGCTACAGAAGAAAAAATTCAGGCAGTAGAAGACGCCTTAGGAAAAACGGAATTATTCATTGAAAAAAATCGCAAAATTATTTCTATAGTGATAGGAATAATTCTTGTGGTATTGTTAGGATATTTCGGGTTCAAAAAATTCTATTTGGCACCTCGTGAAAAAGAAGCACAATCTCAAATGTTTATGGCTGAGAAGTATTTTGAACAAGACTCATTGGATAAAGCCTTAAACGGGGACGGAAATTATTCAGGTTTTTTAAAAATCATTGAGGACTACAGTATTACTAAATCTGCAAACTTAGCACATTATTACACAGGTATCTGCTTTCTGAAAAAAGGACAATTTGAAAAAGCTATTGATTATCTTGAGGATTTTAATGGTGATGATGAATTTGTAGCCCCAATGGCAGTCGGTGCTCTTGGTGATGCATACATGGAATTAGGAAAGACTGATAAAGCATTGGCATATTATATTAAAGCTGCTGAAAAGAAAACCAATGACCTGACCTCTCCTGCTTTTTATTTTAAAGTAGCATTGACATACGAAAAAATGAAGGACTACCAGAAAGCTTTGGATACTTATAAGAAAATTCAAACTGAATTTCCCAAAAGTGCCGTTGCACGTGATATTGAACGTTATATAGCCAGAGCAGAAGGAATGCTTGAAAATAAATAAAACTGTAAAGTAATTACTTTTCAATATAAATCCTGATATTTGCCTATCAGGATTTTTTTTATGATGAAAAAGGACGTACATATCGTTTTTATGGGAACTCCCCGCTTTGCCGTGGCTTCCCTCGAGATTTTGTTAAAAAACAATTATACGATTTCTGGTGTAGTTACAACGCCTGACAAACCTGCGGGCAGAGGGCAGAAGCTAAGGATGTCAGATGTAAAGGAATATGCGTTACATCATCACCTGCATATTTTGCAACCAGATAATCTTAAAAATCCAATATTTATTAAGGAACTTATATCATTACATGCTGACCTTTTTATTGTAGTAGCCTATAGAATGCTCCCAGAAGTTGTATGGCGCATTCCTCCTTTGGGTACCGTTAACCTGCATGCTTCCTTATTGCCTGATTACAGAGGCGCAGCCCCGATTAATCATGCAATTATAAATGGGGAAACAGTCAGCGGGGTTACTACCTTTTTTATTGACAATACTATAGATACGGGCAACATTATTTTGAGAAAGGAAGTCCCTGTTTTTCCTGAGGAAACTGCAGGTGAATTGCATGATAGATTAATGCATACAGGAGCAGAAGTTGTACTGGAAACGGTTAAAATACTACAGCAAAATGCCGTAGTTACCTTTACCCAGGAAACATTCTTACAAAATGATAAAAATAGAAAAATTGCTCCGAAAATATTTAAGGAAAACTGTAAAATTAATTGGAATCAGGATGTAAACATTGTATATAATTTTATCAGGGGATTGAGCCCTTACCCAGCGGCTTTTACAGAATTAAATTCACATGAAGGTGAAAAATTTATTATTAAAATATTTCGGGCAGAAAAAATAACAAATAAGCAAATAGCAACTCCAGGTACTGTAATTGTAGAAAACAATATTAATTTGTATTTGGCTTGCACTAACGGTTGGTTAAGGATTACCGAGTTACAGCTTTCTGGGAAAAAAAAGTTGTCTTCTGCTGATTTTTTGAATGGTTTTTCTGTTAATAACCTTTGGACGGCATTTTAGAGTGTCTATGGGAATTTTAGGTTAATAAATTTAAAAAAGTTATAAACAAAACAGCCTTTTTATTAACAATAAAGTTGCACTAATAGCAATATCATAAATTTTTATTAGAAAAAGGCTATATTTGCAATAGCTTTACCTTTTTATTCATAAAAAATTGAGAAAAATGAAAAAATCGGAAATTATTGATGCCGTTGCAAAAGAATCCGGGTTTACCAAGGTTATGTCCAAAAAAGCACTAGAAAATGTATTCACCGTGATTACACAAATCTTAAAAAGTGGCGAAAGTGTTACTATGAAAGGATTTGGAACTTTTAAAGTCATTAATCGTCCTGCAAGACAGGGACGTAACCCCAGAAGCGGGAAAAGTATGATAGTCCCTGCTAAAAAAGTAATAAAATTCAAAGCTGGTAATGAATTAGCTAAAGGAGTGAAGTAAATTATTTAATCTGAGGAAGATACATTTGTTTGTATTCTTCTTCAGATTTTATAAATGAAACGCCAGGGGAGGAGAGCATCTTCCCCAGCGTAAGATATTCCTATTCTTGGTGAAGTAATTATTGATTTTTCGTCAGGATGTAAGGGTGTGCTTTCAATCCAAATCCGGTTACCAAGAAGGTCTTCGCCACTTTGTGAACTATGAATACCTAACAATACGCTTAATTTCCCGGGCCCGTTTGCCGTTTGTTTGGTTATATTTTTACCTTGATTCCTTGCTACTACAATCGGGTTAGGTACTGAAAATTGCACTGCCCTGATAAGTACAGCATCGGGAATACCTTCTTTGTTGGTTACTACATTAAACAGGGAATGTATTCCGTAACACCGGTAAATATATGCTGTGCCGCCAATTTGGTACATGATTTTGGTGCAGGGAGTGTATCTGCCTCCATATGAATGGGATGCACGATCGACAATTCCTTTATAAGCTTCTGTTTCTGTGATAATTGCTGAGACTGTTTCTCCAGTAAAACAGGTAACTAATTTTTTTCCTAACAGGTCTTTTGCAATTTGCACTACACCGTCTCGTAAATAAAAATCCCGGTTAAGCTTCATTTCCTTTTGTCCAGCTAAATAAATTATTTTCAGAAGTGTAAATTTTCCCGTTTTCTTTTAGCCATTGAATGGCTTTAAGTACCTTGTCTTCGGAAATTCCGTGAACTATGCTGGTAATCTGTATAATATCCATTGGATAGCGTTTCAGATGGGGCTTAATAATTTGAATAATAGTATCCATTTCCAATTCGCTAAGTTCTGCTTTATTTCGTTCAACACAAACATCACAGGTTCCACAACGTTTGCCGTTTTTTTCTCCAAAATATTCCAGAAGTATTTGTAACCGGCAACGGTTTGTTGAACTGATATAACTGATAACATGTTGAAGCCTTTGGAATGCTGCTTGCTTTCTTTGAGCGTAATTTGCTTGTGAAATAGTTATATATTGATTATCAAGACGTTCTATTGCAAAGATGATTTCAGGAGAGTCAGGCTGAGGGATATATTCAATTACCTGCATTTTGTGTAGCGAATGCAAATACTTAATTACATCTTCTTTATGTATACTTCCCCTGTTTGCCAGTTCGGTTTCGCTAATTTTAACGAATTCAGAAAACACTCCTCCATAAGATCGTAAAATTAGTTTAATAAATGCCTCGAACCGTCCGTTTTCGACCTGAAAGCGGTACAATTCATCTTTTTGTAGACGAAAACAAATGCGTGAAGGAGTTCCAACGGCATCACTGACAATGATATACCCTTCTCTTTCAAGAATTTTTAATGTATTGTAAACTACGGTGGACTGGAAATTATAATTATTGCAAAATTGATTTATATCAAAAGGGAATGCCATGTCTTTACCTGCACCTAAAGCTATTTGAAAATAGTTACATAAAGCCTGGTAAACTTTCAGTATGGTTTCAATGGGTGGGTAAGTTAGTTCAAAACTATTGGTTAATTCAGCAATATCGCTTTCATTGTACATTAAAACTGCGTAAGCGGGAAGTTCATCACGACCTGCCCTTCCTGCTTCCTGAAAGTAGGCTTCCAATGAATCAGGAACATCGGCATGTACGACAAAACGTACATTGGCTTTATCAATACCCATACCAAAAGCATTGGTGGCAACCATTACCTTTTTTTGATTTTTAGTCCATGCGTTTTGTCGTTCTTCACGGGTTTTCATATCAAGACCCGCATGGTAAAAGGTGGCGCTAATACCATTTTTTTCGAGGAAAGCTGCCAGTTCATTAGTCTTTCGACGGTTACGAACATACACTATTCCCGTGTTTCCTGCCCATCTGGCAATCCTTAGAAGGCGGTTGAGCTTATCTTCTTCTTTTAAAACCACATAGGTAAGATTTTTTCTTACAAAACTCTTTTGAAAAAAAATAGGGTTTCGTAATGATAGTTTTTCTTTGATATCTATAACCACTTCTGGTGTTGCAGTGGCTGTAAGCGCCAGTATAGGTATGTTGGGCAGGTATTCCCGAATGGCTGCAATGGATAGATAGGAAGGCCTGAAATCGTATCCCCACTGCGAAATACAATGGGCTTCATCTACTGTAAGAAGGCATACTTTCATTATTTTCAGCGCCTCTTTGAAAATATCGTTTTCTAACCTTTCGGGAGAAATATATAAAATTTTCACATCTCCATAAATACAATTGTTGAAAACTACTTCCATTTCAAAATGGTGCATACCTGAATGCAAAGCCCTGGCTTTTATCCCTTTTTTTGTCAGGTTCTCTACCTGGTCCTTCATGAGCGCTATAAGAGGCGTAACTACAATGCATACACCTTCAAGAGCTAATGCAGGAATTTGAAAACACAAGGATTTTCCCCCTCCGGTAGGCATAAGTGCAAGGGTATCTTTTCCTTCCATTACCGAATGGATTATTTCTTCCTGTAAAGGGCGAAAAGAAGAAAATCCCCAATATTTAAGCAACAGATTTCGAAGTGGCATTATGCATAAAACTTTATACGAAAGTACAAAATTTGGAGTTTCTTAAACTGAATTAATGCGATTTTAATTAAAAATGTTGGAAAATGCTATTGGCAAACTTTTGTCTGACAATTATTAAATACGTATTTTTGGCAATTCGAATACCAATAATTGATGAAACTATCTGTAATCATCGTAAATTATAATGTAAAATATTTTTTGGAGCAATGTCTGCATTCTGTGATTAGGGCAACAGAAGGTATTGATTCAGAGATATATGTTGTGGATAACAATTCCGTAGATAGTTCCTGTGCCATGGTAAGGGAAAAATTTGGATTTGTACATTTGATTGAAAATAAAGAAAATAAAGGTTTTTCGGTTGCCAATAACCAGGCATTGCGATTAGCAAAGGGAGAATATGTATTGCTACTGAATCCTGACACCATAGTGGAAGACGAAACATTCAGGAAAACACTCTTTTTCATGGACTCGCATCCTGATGCCGGCGGTTTGGGTGTTAAAATGGTTGACGGTAGCGGACGGTTTCTTCCCGAATCGAAAAGAGGGTTACCAACGCCCATGGTGGCTTTCTATAAAGTTTTCGGACTTGCAAAGCTTTTCCCCAGATCAAAAACTTTTGGGAAATACCATTTAGGGCATCTTGACAAAGATAAAATTGCGGAAGTAGATATTCTTGCCGGAGCATTTATGATGATCAGGAAGAGCGTTCTTGATGCTGTCGGCTTACTTGATGAAACCTTTTTTATGTATGGAGAGGATATTGACCTCTCGTTCCGGATTCAGCAGTCGGGAAAGAAAAATTACTACTTTCCGGAAACCCGCATTATTCATTACAAAGGGGAAAGCACTAAAAAAAGCAGTGTAAATTATGTTTTTACCTTTTATAATGCAATGATAATTTTTGCACGCAAACATTTTTCAAAACAAAATGCGACCTTTTTTTCGTTCTTAATACATACTGCTATATATCTAAGGGCTTTTTTAGCCCTTATCAGCCGTTTTTTCAAAAAGATATTCCTTCCGTTTCTTGATGCCGGATTAATTTTTACTGGGATATTTTTCTTCAAAAACTATTGGGAAAAGTACCAGGTTTATAGTTATGGCGGACATTATCCACCTGAATATATGACAATTGTTGTTCCGGCGTACCTCTGTATCTGGATACTTTCGGTGCTTATCTGCGGCGGTTACGACAAACCATTAAGGTTGTCAAAAACAATGCAGGGAATATTTGCCGGTACTGTATTTATACTGGTTTTTTATGCACTTTTACCCGAGCATTACAGATATTCAAGAGCATTGCTGCTGCTGGGGGGAGGATGGGCATTACTTTCAATGATGCTTGATCGTGTAATACTTGCATTTACAAAAATAAAAGGTTTCAGGCTCAGCACAAACCGGAACCTGCGTTTTATTATTGCGGGAGAAAAAGAAGAAGCGGAAAGGGTTGCCGGATTATTACGAAATACTTACATAAACCCGGGTTTTATTGGATTTGTAAGTCAGGAGACGAATCCGGAAACGATAGAAGGCTGGATTGGTAATTTGTCGCAACTGAAGGATATTATTACTATTTATCAGATTGATGAAGTGATTTTTTGCGCCAGAGATATACCTGCCCATACTATTATTGACAAAATATCTGAATTCCAGACAATGGAAGTCGAATGTAAAATAGCTCCCCCCGAAAGCCTCTCTATCATAGGCAGTAAATCCATCAATACTTCCGGAGATTTGTATATCATTGATATTAACTCTATCGGAAAAATTAACAATCGCCGGAATAAACGTCTGTTTGATTTAATAACATCCATTTTATTAATAATATTTTCGCCCGTTGTTGCTTTTTTTCAGAAGAAACCACTCGGTTTTTTAATGAATTGTATAAGGGTACTTTTGGGAAACCGGACATGGGTGGGATATTATACAGACAATGAAATTTCCGTGTTACATTTGCCAAAACTCAGAACAGGAATTCTTTCCCCTTTAAACGCTGTTCAGAATATTTCATTGGATAATGAAACTATCAACAGGCTGAATCTGTTGTATGCCCGTGATTTCAAGATCAACAACGAAATAAAAATTTTTTATAAGGGTTTTTCAATGCTTGGCAGAGTCTGAACAAAACAATTTTTGTGAAAGTTTGTTATTTTTTTTGAATGCAATTCTTTTTTGTAATTATTTGATAAAAATACACTTTCATAATGGCAATGTTCGAAATAATCATGCCTAAATTAGGCGAAAGCATCATAGAAGCCACGATAACAAAATGGTTAAAAACAGTTGGCGACACAGTTAACGAGGACGATTCTCTGGTAGAAATTGCAACCGATAAAGTTGATTCTGAAATTCCTTCACCTGTTGAGGGCATACTAAAAAAAATTTTTTTTAAAGAAGGAGAGACTGTTGCCGTTGGTAAAGTGATAGCACTCATTGATATGGCAGGAGATTTGTTTGAGGAAACAAATAAAGCGCAAGGTTTGGCGAAAACTTCTCAGGAAATAATCCGGGATACAAATACTGAAATAGTTGAAAACAATCAACATACTTTAATAGGTACTGATAAACAGGTGCCTACTTCTGCCAGGTTTTATTCTCCATTAGTAAAAAATATTGCTAAAAAAGAAGCTATTTCCTTAGGTATATTGGAAAAAGTTCCCGGAACCGGGGCAGAGGGTAGGTTAACTAAAAATGATTTAATCAATTATTTAGCCACTAAGGGTGCATCAACTTTGGCTGATCGGGCGCTTGGCACGGAGGAAAATCCGCCGGTGTTAAAAACTACATCTGTTGTAATTGCCGGAACTGACGATATTGTGGTAGAAATGGACAGGATGCGCAAATTAATTTCCGATCATATGGTGATGTCGAAGCAGGTTTCTCCGCATGTTACTTCTTTTCACGAAGTGGATGCTACTTCTATTGTGAAATGGCGTAATGCAAACAAAGATATTTTCCTAAAGAATGAAGGTGAAAAACTAACTTTTACCCCATTTTTTATTGAAGCCGCGGCCAAAACACTTCGCGACCTGCCAGGTGTAAATGCTTCGGTGAATGGTTATAACGTAATTCTTCGAAAAAATATTAACATCGGGATGGCAACAGCTTTGCCCAATGGAAATCTGATTGTTCCCGTGATTAAAAATGCCGACCAGAAAAATTTATTAGGATTGGTGAAAGATGTTAACCGTTTAGCTTATCAAGCAAGAAATAACAAGCTGTTGCCCGATGATATTCAGGGAGGAACGTTTACAATCACAAACTTAGGTACTTTTGGAAGCCTTACAGGCACACCCATTATCAATCAGCCGCAGGTTGCTATTTTGGGAATTGGTGCCATAGTAAAAAAGCCGGTTGTGCTGGAAACCCCTGATGGCGATGTGATTGCTATCAGGCACAGAGTAATTTTATCTTTATCGTACGACCACAGAGTTGTTGATGGTGCTATGGGTGGAATGTTTTTAAAACGGATGGCAGAGCTTCTTGAGGGCTTTGATATCAACCGAAAAGTATAAATTTCCTTTTATGGGTTCTCCTCTTCTTCCTTTAACATGGAATTATTTCCGGTAAGTGTATCAGAACTAAGGCTGTCGTTTTTCGGAAGATAAGTATGGCATGTATATGATTTTGTAATATTTATATCGGGTTTTGGGAAGTGTTCCTTTAGATAATCGAAATGGGGGTCTCCGAGTATTTTTTCAAAGAATAAACCATAAATTGGAAGTGCCGTATGGCATCCTTCACCCAATTCGGCAGTCCTGAAATGAATACTCCGGCTTTCGCCACCCACCCATGCACCTGCTACAAGATTAGGTGTAACTCCCACAAACCACCCATCACTGTGGTTGGAAGACGTCCCTGTTTTCCCGCCAAATTCAATTTTTGAGCGAAATAAATCATACTCAAACAGCGCCTGGGTAGTTCCTCCGGGTTCGTGAAGCCCACCCTGCAACATCTGGCACATGTAAAAGGCTGCTTCCTGCGAAATGACCCGTTTTTTCTCCGGTTTATATTCGTAAAGTACGTTTCCTTTATTATCTTCTATTCGTGTAACTAAAACCGGTTCGATGGCATAACCATCATTAACTGTTGGACAATAGGCATTTACTAGTTCGAGCAATGAAACATCGCTTGACCCCAGGCATACGGAAGGAACATCCTCAAGAGGAGTTTTTATACCCATTTTTTTTGCATACTCAATAACTTTCCGCCAACCTAATTTTTTGGTAATCTGCACTGCTATTGAATTGATACTCTTTGCAAAAGCATATTTTAACGTTACAGATTGCCCGGTAAATTCCCACTCAACATTGTGAGGTTGCCAAACTTTTTTTACACCTTTTTCAATATAATCGTAAGTAACCGGAATATCCTGCATGATATCGCAGGGTCCATACCCATTTTCCATTGCTGCCGTATAAACAAAAGTTTTAAAAGTAGAACCCGGTTGGCGCTTGGTTTGGCGTACATTATCAAATTTGAAATATTTATGATTAATTCCTCCTACCCATGATTTTACAAAGCCTGTATGTTGGTCAATAGCAATAAAACCGGCATGAAGGAAATGGTTGTAATACCGGATAGAGTCCATTGGGCTCAGCGTAGTATCTTTGTCTCCATCCCAGGTAAAGACCGTCATTTTTCGGGGAAGATTCATATAATATGTCAATGAATCAGAATTTTTTCCAAATTTTTTCACCAATAATGCATATCGCTTAGTTCTTTTGGCAATATTGTTAATATAATCAGGAAGTTCCTTGTTATCAACATCTACCCAGGGATTTTCTCCTTCCCAATGCTGAAAAAAGCGTTTCTGCAACCGTTTCATATGTTCTGAAACTGCTTCTTCGGCATAAGTTTGCATTTTTGAGTCAAGGGTTGAATATATTTTCAATCCATCCTCGTACAAATTAAAATTATTTTCCTTCAGCCATGTTTTCAGATAGTTACTTACAGCATCCCGAAAGTAACTTATATCGTCGTCGCTATTGCCTTGTGCTGAAAAATGTAGAGTTAACTTCGTGTTACTTAACGAATCGCAAATTGCAGGGCTAATAAATTTATATTTTTGTAATTGGGATAGCACAATATTTCTGCGTTCGAGAGCCCGTTCAGGATGCAAAACCGGGCTATAATAAGTCGGGGCTTTTAATAAACCCACCAGTACAGCTGATTCTTCAACATTAAGTTGTAATGGTTTTTTTCCGAAAAAAGTTTTCGCCGCTGTTTTTAGTCCAAAGGTATTACTTCCAAAATCATTGGTATTGAAATACATAGTTAATATATCCTTTTTGCTGTACAGCAATT
Organism: Lentimicrobiaceae bacterium; assembly: GCA_023227965.1. Lineage (NCBI taxonomy): Bacteria > Pseudomonadati > Bacteroidota > Bacteroidia > Bacteroidales > Lentimicrobiaceae > Lentimicrobiaceae bacterium. Next base: position 11,545 of record JALOCA010000023.1, read on the forward strand.
CAATTTTAAAAGCAGCAATCCATTCCTTCATTTTATATATTACTGTTCTTACACCCGGAATATATCCTAATAGACCTCTTGAATAATTTTCGCGGGTTTTAAACAAATTTTTTACTAATTGCTGTGTAATTGTACTACCGCCCCGTTTTTCTCCTTTACTCATGTACCAAAGGATGGAAAAAGTAGCACGCAAATCAACTCCATGATGAGCATAAAAACGTACATCTTCTGTTGCAATTAACGCATTGATAATATTTTGAGGTATTTCTTCATATTTCAGAGGCATACGGTTTTCATCAAAATATTTACCAATAAGCTTACCGTCGGAAGAATATAATTCGGAAGTAATTTTCAGGTCAGGATTATATATCTGATGAATGTGAGGTGATTTCCCGAAAAACCAGAGAAAATTAAAATCAACCAGCAAAAGAAAAATAATAAATATAATAAAAAAATGCAATAAACGCCAAAGTATTTTTTTGTATAAAGGAAGCTCTCTTGAAACAGAAAAGAATCCCCGGAGTTTTTTGCCTATTTGCAGACTTTTAATGTAATTCCAGGTAAAGCTAATTCCTTTATATATTTTTATTTTAACCAATTTATTCATTATTTATCTTTTCAAGATGGATAATTCGTTGTAGAAGTGTAGGATGCGAATAGTAAATAAAGACATAAGCAGGGTGGGGGGTAAGGTTGCTCAAATTATTAACAGATAATTTTTTTAATGCATTTATCAGCGTTTCTGCATTGTAATTATTTCCTGTAAATATGTCAGCCTGGTATTCATGCTTCCTCGAAAGTTTATTTAAGGCAATACCCGTCAGGGTGGAAAGAGGGCTGTATAATAAACCAAAAGCAAGAATACCTATGTGAAAACTTTCTGTTGTTGCTCCCAAAGCTTGGGAAAGCAAGGGAGAAGAAATAAAAAGCGAAACAAGGTAAAGTAGTAATCCTGTATGTGCCACAGAAAGGAGCATGCTTTTAGTGGTATGTTTCAGTTTATAGTGCCCGATTTCGTGAGCAAGTATTGCAACCAATTCTCCGGTAGTATGTTGTTGGATAAGAGTGTCGTAGAGAACAATACGTTTTTTGCGACCCAAACCGCTGAAGTATGCATTGGCTTTTCCAGAACGTTTTGATCCGTCAATTACAAAAATAGCATCAAGAGAAAAACCGGTTTTGCGTGCAAAATCTTCGATAGCATTGCGCAGCTCTCCTTCTTCAAGTGGCTTTTGTTTGTTGAACAGGGGCACGATAAGTGTTGAGTAAAACATGGTCATAAAGATGCTAAACAACGAAATTGCCAACCAGGTGAGTACCCAGAACCATTGCCCGGTTGCCGTGTAAATGAAAACTATAAGTGCAAGAATGCCCCCCCCGATGACGGCTCCAAGCAGCCACATTTTTATCTTGTCGAGGATGAAGGTTTTCACCGAAGTTTTATTGAATCCAAATTTTTCCTCAATAACGAAAGTATGGTATGCAGAAAAAGGAATGGAAAGAATATCGGCGCCCCATCCTATGAAACCAAAAAATAAAATCGCAAGCAAGATAGGATTCATTGTATATGTTTGCAGTAAGGAATTGAGCCAGGCAAAACCTCCCAATAGTAGCATCGCAATCATAATTAAAAATGAAAAGGTATCATATACAAAACTAAAACGATAGTTTTCTTTTTCATATGCCTGTTGTTTACGATATTTTTCGGCATCATATATTCCGGCAAGTTTGTCAGGTAGCATTCCGTTACTTTGGGTAGTATTAAGCCATTCCATTATCCTCTCAAAAAGGAAACTTATGATAACAATACCAATAATAATATTAAAAATGAGAGCTGCCATATAAATAATTATAAAAAATGCTTATACACTGATTGCATTACTTTTAGTAATAGTGTTAATAACTTCCTGCTCTTTTTCGTAAATACCATTCTGTGCTTAACAGTGTAAGTATTAATAATAAAATTAAAAAAATATTATTAAAATTAACATATTTTTTATGTAAAAAAGAAATATTTTTTATATCTTCTCTATTACGAAGTGTTTCACATAGTTTTGTGATTTCGGAAGGATAAAACATTTTTCCCTGATGGTTTTTTGCAAGTGTATAAAGCATGTTGTGATTAGCAACGGTATTTATGGATTCAATATTTAGGGGAACTACAACAAATGTACCTGTTTTCGTTTCTATTCTATTGTTTAACTTTACCTGCGATCTGAAAGTGTAATTTCCCGGTGGAAAACTGCCGGCGTTCAAATAATATGCTTGCGAAGTCTTTGAAAATGTATACGGATATTTTTTTCCTGAGGAATCCATGATTTCTATGCTTACTTCCGGGGTTGTGATGAGTTCGTAACTGTTATTGTACACTTCTGCTGAAAATTCTACCTGCTCATTTTCAAAATATTTATTGTCCCCATTGACCCTAAAAAAGCCCTTATCTTCTTTTACAGTGAGATACTGCATAATTTTCGAGATAAAACCGTCGAAAAGCAAATGGGAATTGTTCTTTACATAATCGTTGATTCTCCATTTCCAAATACCTTCTCCTGCGATGATGCCGGTTTTATTTCCCATTTTATTGTTAAAAAGGATAAGAGGTTTTTCGGTGGCTACACTGCCTATCTTCTGATAAAACAAGGCTACTGAAGCATTGGATGTTTTATAATCGCCATAGGGACAAATTAATGGAGGGGAATTTTCTATTAACTGTTTCAAATCGTTCTCGATAGTGAAAAAAGGAAAATGAGGATTGAAAACCGGTAATGCTTCATTAAAATTGGTTTTTGCCGCAAGAATTTTGGTAACGTTGTTTTGTTGATTGAATCCGGAAATATCTGTTTGTGCTCCAACTATGTAAAGTACAGGGATGTTCTGCTGCGAAATTTGCCTGAAAAGAGCAGATGTATGCTGAAAAACAGAAGGGAGTTGATGCAGAACGATTAAATTGTATTTTGAAAGCGCCTGATTCAATTCATTTACCCGCAGAACATCCACCGTATAATTCATGTTACTTTCAAGTGCCTTTTTAATGGATCCGATATCTGGATGGGGAGAATTATACAAAAGCAGAATTTTTTGTTTACTGTCAATCACCTCAATAAAAATATCCAAAAAATTATTGTCTTTGCTTATCTCACCGAGGGTAGGCGAAATACTGATATGGTAATGTTGCAAACCGGGTTTATCGGCTTTTAATTGCAGGGTAAATGTTTGCTGATAGGTATCTGTGTTTATATTCAGGTTTTGAGAACTAAGAATTTCTTTCCCTCTCTTGATGGTAAGTTGTACCTGGCTTCCTTTGCATTTTGCCGAGGTTATGGTAACTTCTATGGAAAAAGTATTTCCCAAGAAAGAAATCCGGTTGTAATCCACCCGCGAAATAAGCACATCTTTTGGGGGAATGGTATCGCCCATAGCGATGGTAAAAACAGGATATTGAAAGACGTCGGATGCGTAAACAGGATTTTTTCCTTTATTATATATCCCATCGCTGGCTATAACCACAGCTCCTACGTTCCGGTTGGCATATCGTGTAAGTAATTCATCGAATAGCTGTGAAATATCTGTTTGTTTTTCAGAAAAATCAGGAGTGTTATTTGCAGAGATACTATTGCCGAAAGTATATCGTTTTACATCGTATTTTGAAGCTAATTGCTGCGCGAGGCTATCAATCTTTTTTGTATATGCTGTCCGGTAAAATGCAGAATCGACAGATAAAAGCAATGAATGGGAATTGTCCTGTGCTATGATGATAATAGGTTTTTCTACCCTCCGGATAACAGCCATAAGCATAGGTGAAAGCAATAAAAAGGCTATGAATGTTACCGAAACAAAACGAAGTATCGCCAATATCCGAAGCAAACGGGGCGGAAAATCGTTTTTTTTATTTTTAAAATACAATATAAAGGTAAACACAAATCCGGCAAGCAGACAAAAAACAATTAACCAGAATGAAGATTCCGTAATTATGTTCACTTTTCCAGGTTTATAAAACGGATACTATTTTTTTGTAAAAAAACAGACGGTACAAATAAGGTAAATGCTTTCAGGATTTTTAGGTATGCATTCCTCCACAAACACTTATTACTTGTCCCGTAATATAATCGCTGAGGTCAGAAGCAAGGAAAAGTGCAACGTTAGCCACGTCCTGTGGCTTGCCCCCTCTTCTTAAAGGAATTTTTTCAGCCCAGCTTTTTCTAACGTCTTCCGGAAGTTTTGCCGTCATTTCCGTTTCTATAAAACCAGGTGCAATGGCGTTGCAACGTATATTTCTTGATCCTAATTCCTGGGCAATAGATTTGGTAAAGCCTATCAATCCAGCTTTGGAAGCGGAATAGTTGGATTGTCCTGCATTCCCTTCAATGCCTACTACCGAACTCATATTGATGATAGATCCGAAACGTTGTTTCAGCATGACTTTTTGAATGGCTTTGGTAAGATTAAATATAGATTTCAGGTTTACTTTTATCACCAAATCCCAATCGGATTCGTTCATTCGCATTAGCAGATTATCGCGGGTGATACCAGCATTGTTTACTAAAATATCAATTTTGCCAAATTCCTGTACAACATCGTTAATCAGTTTTTCTCCATCGTTATATGAACTGGCATCAGAGGCAAACCCTTTTGCTTTTATGCCCATTTCCCTGAGTTCGTTTTCAAGAGCTATGGTGTTATCGTCGTAAAACAGGTCGGAGAAAGCAATATCAGCACCTTCTTTAGCAAAAGTCAGAGCTATTGATTTTCCTATACCCCTTGAAGCTCCAGTGATTAATGCTGTTTTTCCTTCTAAAATCTTCATAGGTTGTTATTTTAATTTCAGGGTGCAAAGATACATTTTTCATACGAAAATAAATTTTTGATTATACCACGGTATTATACGCCTATGAACTTTATGTGTATTAGCTTTTAAGAGAGGTATTTGTTTCGTTTAATACAAGAATTTTATATTTTTTTATATGTGAACATAAAATCAAGATAAACAATACAATATAATGTGTTTTTTATTAAAAAAATAATTATCGTTTAATGTGATAATATTAATAGTTAAACATAATAATTTTAATTCTTTGCATTCTGATGTTTTTATGTAACCTTAATGACTATATACCGTCAAAAAAAATAAAACATATTACCATGAAAAAACATTTATTCTTTTACATTTACATTTTATTGATTTCTCTCTCTCTTTCTGCTTTTTGTACAGTAGTTCCTGAAAAAAATAATCAGGGAATATATTACAGGGTATTAATCCCAACCGGGAAAATTAAAAATGAACTTCCCATTTTAAAACCTTTGCCGGAAAGCGATCCCCGTTTTGCAAAAGCCAGATATTTGTTTGAAAATACTTTTGTTAGTGAGTCAGTGGGTTTATATCAATTATTACAGCAATATCTTGTAAATAACGGGGAAAAGAAGGAAACAGAACCGGCTTACCTTCTTCTTTCAGGCAGGCAGGGCGGATTTCCGATGCTTGGCTTTTATCTTGAAGAAAATGGAAAGATTTCAGATAAAAGTAAAACCTGGTATGTGGATATGGTAAGTCTTGATAAAGATTTTGCAACATTGAATTCGATGACGCAAATTTATCCGCACGAAATGGGGCATATATTTTTCGGTTTGCTTATGCCAAAAGCGCAGGAAAACTATAATGCTTTTTCTGCCGACATTCATTATTTCAGTGTAACGACCAATTATCTTACTGCTTTTACCGAAGGTTTTGCTGAACATTTTGAAAACGCTTCACGCCTTTATGAACAGAATAAAACAGTAAAGATCGGCATTGAAAAAGATGCCAAATTAATTTCGGAACGTTCACCCAAAAGAGTGAAGGGCTTGGATAAGGATTTTCGTTATTCGCTACGTTTGGGCTATTACCGTGCTGGATTGTTACTTTGGTATCAGCAATACGAAGATTATAAACGTTACCAGTGGGCAATGAATGCAGATGTGTTTCATCAGAATAAGGAATTGAATTCCGGAAATATAGAAAAAGACATGCTTTACCGCAACACAGGGCTTGGATATGATGAAACGAGGTTCCGCAATCCAGCACAATTGGCTTCCAATGAAGGAGTGATCAATACATTCTTTACTCATTTGCTGCAAAGCGATTTAAAAAACAAATACCTTGCACCTGCCTTCTATGTTCCTTTTTTAGAAAATAATGATGCAATAGAACTTATCCCTCAAAAGGTTTTTTCACCTATGCAAAATTATTACTTGAAACTCTTTACCGTATTGCATCGCCAAATGAATCATCCAACAGGTGACACATCTTTTTTGCAGCTATTCGCCGTGGCATGGGAACGACAGTTTCCGGAAGATAAAAAAACTATTGAAAAAGTTTATCAACAGGTTTGCGGAAAAGCTTTTTCGGTTCAGCCTATGTCTGAAATATGGCTGATGAACGAAAAACACAAACATAATTGCCTTGTAATGGATCAATATGGTGGCAATATGACGCCGTTTTATACCTTTAACCTGAATACTGCCGAAGAAATAGATTTGTTAACTTTCTCAGGAATAACAAAAACAGAGGCTGCTGCAATTATTGCTTTTCGCGAAAAATGCAAAGGCTTTACATCCACCAGCGATATAAAGCAAACCCCCGGAATTTCTTTAAATACAATAAAAACACTTACTCATGCATATGAATTACTAAGTAAACCGCAAAAAGATGATGAAGACGGCGGACTAAACATCAGAAATATTTTTATTGCCAATGGAGGACATATCTTGTTGGTGGGTTTTCTTTATTTCATCATTTTCTGGATAATTTTCTTTCTGCTGTTTCTTCGGAGAAAGTATTCTATCCGCAAAATTATTCTTATTTCGATACAGAAATTCCTTAAATTTTACCTGTTATTGATTGCCGGACTGGTTTGTTTTATGTTTTCGGCAATGCCGATATGGTTGTTTCTTACTGCGCTGGCAATTATTCTTCTTACCGACTGGCTAAAATCACGTAAAGAACCTGTAAAACTTTGCGAAATACTTTTTACTACTATTTTTATGGGCATCATGATTATTTATTCCTTAATTTAGCTTCGTTTTAAAAACCAAAACTTTTTGTTCTTTGTGTAATTCTTGGTGCTCTTTGTAATTATTTTTAAAACTTATTAAACCGCTAAGCACCTTTAGTTTGCACTAAGTACTTGAATTCAGGAAGGGAAAAAATACTATTAACAAATAAAATAATTACTTATGAAATCTTCAGAAATCATTCTTCATATTCGCAATTATTGCCGCGAAAATGCCGACCCGGCTATTGTATTGAAATACTCACGTTATTTTAAGGAAGGATATGATGCATACGGACTTACGCATGAAAAGACCTTAGCAGAAACAGATTATATTTTTGAAAATAATAAACATTTAACACAGCAGGATATATTGCTTTTGGGAAAAGAATTGTTTGCTTCGGGCAAATATGAAGAAGGTTCTATTGCAATGTTGCTTCTGATGAAATTTAAGAAACAGTTTTCTTCGCTTACGTTGGAAGGTGTGGGCGAATGGTTTAACGGAGGCATAAATAATTGGGGGCATACCGATTTTATGTCGGGAGAAGTATTGGGAGAAATGCTGTTGAAAAAAGCGATCAATTATACCGATTTTTCCGGATGGATTACTTCCAAATACCGTTTTAAACGTCGTGCAGTGCCTGTTTCACTGATAAAACCTGTTAAAAATGGAATGGAAATACCCCTATTACTATCGTTTATCGAACCATTGATGATGGATAACGAGAGAGTGGTTCATCAGGGTGTAGGTTGGCTTTTGCGCGAAGCCTGGAAAAGAAATCCGAAACCAGTAGAAGATTTTTTACATAAATGGAAACATAGTGCCGCCCGCCTGATTTATCAATATGCAACTGAAAAAATGACTCCCGAAAAGAAACAGGAATTTAAAAGGCCAAAATAGTTTTATTTTTTAGAAAGCTTGATTTCCAATATATTATAATTAATCCGTTTTATTCGCGTCTTAATTAACTTGTGTCTTATAAAACATAAATCGTTAATTTTGCATTTGGATTAATTCATATAAAAATATGGAACTGACAATTGTAAATGTCATTCAGGCTATGCTTGCCCCTGGTATAATGATTTCCGCTTGCGGACTGTTGCTGCTCGGCATGAATAATAAATATTCCCTGGTGGTAAACCGCATCCGCCAGTTGGACGACGAAAAACGAAAACTTACTACCCATCCGAAAAACGAAAATTTGCATCCCGACGAGCAGCAACGGCTCGAAAACGTTACATTACAAATCAATCATTTTGCCCACAGAGTGATGCTGGTTAAAAATGCAGTGATTGCATATTCAGTTGCAGTGGCATTTTTTATTATATCTTCCTTACTGATTGGTTTGCAATTTAAACTCAGCGATGAATGGATTTCGCAACTTGCAATCTTTGCTTTTCTTGCCGGGATGATTTCGGTATTAATCGGTATTTTGTTTGCAGCCCAGGAAATAAGAAAAGGGTACCAGATTGTTAAAATAGAAATCAGCAGCCTTTAATTTTTATCTTTGCTAAAATAACCACGACCTATGCAGCCCGTTCCTAATTCCACATTATTTCTTGATGCATTTACAGAGATAGAACAGAAGCTAAAAGAAATATGTCGCGAACGGAGACATATTGCTTTCCTCGAATTGCTGCGAAGGGCGCAGGGATTCAATCGTATTGTAAGTAAATTTGCTCCCGATTTACGCGAGTTTGCCGAATTGCGAAATGCCATCACACATACACGTCGCGAAAACTTTGTAATTGCCGAGCCCCACGACGAAGTAGTAAAACTGATCCGCCAAATCCGCGATTTGCTATACGATCCGCCACGGGTGAGTTTACTTGCTTCTCCAAAACCTTATTATGCCACTCCTGGTACATCTATCCGCGAAGTTTTGGAAACATTTGCTATTCGTGATTTTATTCGCTGTCCGGTTATTGACAAAAACACCATCGTTTGCCTGCTTACCGCCAAAACACTTACCCGTTGGGTCGCTTCCAACTTCAACGATTTGGAATCATTGCGAAATGCACGCGTATCCGATGTGATGCGCTTTTCCGAAAGGCAAGATTTTGCCATTGCTGGCAGAGAGACAGATTTGTTTGAAGTGCTCGATTTGTTTAAAAGGGCTTTACGTACAGGTATGCATCTGCAGGCTGTTATTATCACCGCCAACGGTAAACCCGACGGTACACTGCTCGGAATAATCACCCCCAGCGATTTACCGCGGATAGTTGAAATTACTGCGGGAAAATAAAACTATTGACCTTTGAATAATTTTAACAGAAACTCACTAACAAACTTTATCAGGAGTAAGATGATGAACTTTTTACTCCGTTCTATTGATTTATCTTACTTGTTTGCAATCAACAAATCCACAATCTTGTCGAGCAAACCCACATTAGCAGTAACAAAAGTTTTTCCGGCTTCTTCCAATGCGTGCATATTTTCCGATGTCGCCAGGTCCATTTGGCTACTTGCTGTGCCTACGGTAGGTTCCAGTCGGTAATAGTCGGCTTGATCTGGTGGTTTAATGGTATCAAACATCTGATTCAACTCGTAATGTACTGTTTCTGCATTGCTCGACATCAAAATATTGATGATTGGTAGTGCCCAATAGGCAGCACCCCATTTTTTTACCTTATTATAATTATAAGGGTCGCTGTGAGTGCCTGTACCAATAGATATCATTATCATGTTTTTTGCATTGGGATAATCCGGCTTATCAGGGCGGTTAAATATTTTGCTGAACTCTGTAGTTCTAGCTTCAGCGTATGCACACATTGCAGGATTGTTGGCAAATACACCACCATCAATCATATAGAGTGGCGCTCCAAACAATGATTCTATTTTAACAGGTTTAAAATAAGTAGGTGCTGCCGAGGTGGAGCGAGCAATATCGCGCATATGGTAATTGAATATGTCGCTTTTTATGGTATCTGTTTTATTGAAAAAAACAGTTTTGCGTTGAACGATGTCGTAGGCAGTAACCAGGCAGGGTTTAAGAGCATCTTTCAACATAACATTTTTAAGATAAGATTTCAGAATACGTTCAATGTTAATTACCGGGTATTTTGCACCTAGCAGCCCAAATAAAGTACGTAATTTATACCACCAAGATCTGCTGAAAATTATACCACCATTTTTCAGATAAAGATCAACGGCTTCAGAAGCAGTAAACAAGGGTCTGCCATCTGCACTGGGAGTAATATACATACAGGTAAGAATGCCACCCGTGCTGGTTCCTGCAAGCAGGTCGAAATAATCGCAAAGGCGAGCCTGTGCACCTTCTTTTTCCTGGAGCTTCTGTTCCAGGTAGGCTAAGATGACACCTGGAAGTATCCCCCGGATACCTCCACCGTCAATAGATAGGATGGTGATTTTTTTTGACATGGTTGAAAATATTTGAATGGTTAAAAAAAGATGTTAAATAAACAATTGGCTATAGTTTTTTTGTAAAAAAATAAGAATAACCAATTTGCAATTGCATAAAGTTATCGCTGGTATAATAACTCCTGTTTAGTTCAGCTCGAAAATAAAATTCATTAGTATCATTTGGCCGAAAGTAGCCTAACAAATAAGGAGAATAAAATGATAAATATCTTTTACCGTTTTCCTGTATAATTTTATTTTCATTTGCCCATATTCTAAAATTTTGAATTTTAAAACCATATGAAAGTCCCCATCTGCTATCCGGCATAAAATTGACTCTCAGCTCAAAGAAATGATTAAATGAATTGTAATTTGTAATTACGTTTTCATACGTTGAATCGTTGGTTCTATTTTTATTTTCAAATCCCGTTCTGTATATAAAAATTCCATAATTAAATTCGAAATGAGCTTTAAATCGTGGAATAACAATATCTATAACGTTTAATGTAGTTCCAATAGATCTGTTTGCATACTTATAAATATCTAATGTATTAATATTATTTGCAGTATCCCATAATAAAGCTAAATTTTTATTATCATTATCCAATTTGGAGAATAGCAATTTGGGTTCAGTATACCTAAGAAGGCTTATCCAACTACTATAATTACAATTTAAAAAGATAGGTTTAGATATTTCAGTTTGAATCAGTCCATTCGGTTCACTTTTGCTAAATCCAACAAAATCGCTGAAAACCTTAATTTTTATCAATTTTGAAGTAGGCTCTTTAAAAAAAACAGTTTCAATAGTGTCTGATTCTTCCTGTTTAAAATTTATTGAATATACTCCATCTGCCGGACTATAGTCCATTGATTTATAACCTAAATTTGGAACATAATTCATGAATTCGGATAAATCAAACAGGTATATTTTAGCATCTTTTTTGGAATTTACATTGTATAATGGACTTTTATAAAGTTTAGAATAATTTCTTTTTGTTGAAAATGGAATTGTATATGTATTTGTAAAATCAATCGGGCACCCATTAATATTCCCGGAAATATAAATATTAGAAAGTGAGCCATCACTAACCTCTAATTGTAAATATTTAATTTTATATTTTATGGAGTGGCATGATTTATTATATTTTAAGATTTCTTTTTGATCTCTCCGCGGACGTAAAAAACTTCTGCCTAATTTATAATATTTTATACTATTTACATTTTCCTTTTTATATTTTTTTTCAAAATGAGATGTATTAAATCTTTGGCAATATTTATTTGCAAGCCTATCAAATGTATTGTTTTTATCAAGATATAAATCTGTAACATCATATACAGATACATTTTTATAAGCATATAGGATTCCTGATTTTATAATTTCATCATTTTTTAACATACTATAATTAAATAGAATATTAATCCAAAGTTTACTAATATCATCATCATTTACACTTATACCAAGTTCTTTTATGTGTGATTTAAATAATTCTCTGAAAAGAATACCATCTTGATCTATGGTATTCATTTCAAATGAAATTTCATTTTTTTCTATACTAAAATAACTTAAATAATAGTTTATTTGTTTTTTTAATTCTATTATTAATCCAATATCAGGTAAGGGGTTAATAGTATCTTTCACCTTTTTAAGTGAGTCATATATAGATTTATATTGAGATTCTATATCTTTATTTTGCTTTTTAATTGCATCAATTACGAATCCGACATATTTATAAATTTCCAAATTAACTTCATATTCTTTATTACTATTAATTTCATTTAATAATTTTGTAATTGAATCTGAAATTTTGTTTGATTTATCTATTTTATCTTCTTCTCCTTTTTTTATTGTAAATAAACATACTGGGTTATTATTCCCATTTTTATAATTTGTAAAATACTTAGCCTTTATTTCATAGCTATTTGAATCTTTATCTTTAAAGCTACTTTTAAAGAAATATTCCTGAGCAAAAGAATGAATTACACATATCCATAATGCTGTAAATAAGTATATCTTTTTCATAAGTTTTTTAAATAAAATATTGTCTATTTTTTTAACCTTTCAACTTCCGTTTTAAAATATTTTCAAGCTTTTTTCCTTAACGGGCTTGCTTTTTGCAATAAATCATACCAGAACGGAGCACCGAGTGTTACTGCAAAAGCAGTAAGAATAATTCCGGCAATTTTCAATCCCCATGCGACAATAATTTCAAGATATGAGCCTTTGGGGCAAAGTGTATTGTCGTTGTACCAACCCACAGGAATAGGAAGTTTTTGCAATTCCTTTTTTATTTCTTTCATTTCGCCCAAAAGAGGTTTGCGTGCTTTCTTCGTCGTACTGTCATTTTCGATTGGCTGTGCGTTCATTAATTCCTTATGTTGTTCGGCAACTATGGGAGCCATAATGCTTATCATTTCTGCATTTTGAGTAGCAATGTTTTTGTTTTGCCACAATTGTTCTGTAATTCTGATGGTATCAATGTTTCCTACAATGGCAATCGCTATTGCAACAGAGAAAGAACATTTTTTTGCGTAAGAAGAAAACCAGCCTTTTACCCTGTCCATCGAATTGTTAAAAATAGATTCTATTTCGGCTAAAAGCTCTTCCGTTTTTATTCCTGGATAAGCAATCAGTATAGAAAGAATAGAATAAAGTTCCCCTTTGTTTTCCTTCTGGTTAATGATTTTTGAAAGAGTTTCAATGTCAGTTTTTCCCTTTCCAATCACACTGAGTAACGCCAATGCAAAATTTTTGGCAGGTATGGTGCTGGGAAATGTTTTCGGACTTTTTTTCAACGAAGTGATAAAAGGAGATTGCAACACTTTGGGCGCAATTTCTGCCCATTCTTCATCGAAAAAAAGGTTTTCCATCGCCTTTTTAAGTTTTATTGCCTTTTTGTGTAAAAATGAAAACCCCATTTCATTAACACCGGTAATAATCATAGCCAACAGAAAATAAACAAAAATTAGTGTGATGGCTATGTCGAGAATTTGTGAATTGAACATGGCTGAATGTATTAGTTAAAAAAATCCGTGAATTAGTATTGGCAATCTGCCGGAAACCTGTAACAGGATGTATTCTTTGCTTAGTTGTAATTTTCCCCCATTTTCCATTTTGTTTACCCTTTCGTAGCTTTTTAGCTTCCGATATATAAATCGGACTATGTAATAGCCTAATATACTTTCGTTTTGCCCCCTAAAGGCAAAGCCTCCAAAATCCTGTCTGATTTTTCACGCTCCCCAACGTGAGTACCCGTCGTTACCTGAAAAAGTGGGTTTTATTGGCAAAAAGGGATTGAAAAAGTTATACTCGATACAGAAATCGAACCCACAATTCAACGACGGAAAAACTAAGCTAAGGTAAGAAAAATTTTGTTTTGAATAGAAGCTGAAAAAAATAAAAAATAATATTACTTCCGGTGAAAGGGTAATAAATTTTGTTTCCCAACAGACAAATGTATTGTCTTAATTATAATGACAATAAAAAATTGAGAGTATCAACCCCATCGGCGTAATCCCATAACTCCGGCTCCTGGGCTGTGCCAAAAGGAATTGCCCCCGGATAATTTCCTACTATACATTGAATGTCATCACGGCGTTGGGCAATCGTTGTTTCCACCTCCGAAAGATTGTTGTAAACAGAATAATGTACTACCGACACTGCACTTTGTAATGTATTTTCTGGGCGGAAAAGCAGAATGCCAGTATCATAGTGCGCAATATTATTCATGATAAACAAAGATTTATGATAGTCGTAATTATTTCTGAATTTATTATGATCGATACAATAGCGAAAGGGAGCAATAGCATCTGATAACGGTTGGAAAGAATAGTTTTCAGGAACATATACAAAAGAAACACTGCGACAACCTAAGCCAAAATAAGTCAGCATATCGTTTCCCAATTTTTTGAGTTTGTCCGGCATTTCGTTCCCGGTAAGTATGGCTACGGAATTCCTGTTTTTCCGGATGATATTTGGATATTTTCCGAAATAATATTCGAAGTATCTCGAAGAATTATTACTTCCGGTGGCAATCACCGCATTAAAACCTGCAAGCTTATTTTCTGCAAATTCTATCTTTCCGGCAAAAGAAGGCTCTGCATCTATCAAAATCTGCGAAAGCACTGGCAGTAATTTATCATCGTTGGAGGACAACTTAATCAATGCTTTATGTCCGCTTACGAGTACACATAAAAAATCATGAAAACCTACCAGAGGAATATTCCCAGCCATCACGAGTGCAACTGTTTTTTGATCTTTAGATAAATTCAGTTTGTTGCGATAAGGGAGAAGCCAATGTTCCGTTTTGCTTTCTTCGAGAGAATTTCCGATGGAATGCAATGCTTTCAGGATATTTTCCCGGGTAAACCAGGGATTAAGATTACAGCTTTGCTGTATCGCTTCTTCCAGCTTTATAACATTTTCTTTAATAGCGTATCCACCCATTCCATCCGGAAAAGATTTCAAAAATTTCCCCAATAAATTAAATGCGTGTATTTGGGTTGCTGTTGTCATTTACTTTCCTAAATTTGTTGCTTAAAAGATTGTAAAATTACTACAAAAAATAATTGAAACTTATTTTAATAAACAACTTAAAATCATATTTTTATGAAAAAACATAATTTTAATGCCGGACCATCTATTCTTCCGAGAATAGCCATTGAAAACACAGCAAAAGCCGTTTTAGATTTGAACGGAATAGGAATGTCAATCCTGGAAATTTCGCATCGAAGCAAAGATTTTCAGGCAGTGATTGATGAAGCCGTAGCTTTATTTAAAGAAATGTTGAATATTCCTGATAATTATCACGTTTTGTTTCTTGGAGGCGGTGCAAGCCTTCAGTTTTGCATGGTTCCTTTTAACCTTTTGAATAAGAAAGCAGCTTACCTGGAAACAGGTGTTTGGGCAAAAAAAGCATTGAAAGAAGCTAAATTGTTTGGTGAAGTAGTTACTGTTGCTTCTTCTTCCGATAAGAACTTCAATTACATTCCTAAAGGCTGGACTATTCCTGCCGATGCTGATTATTTCCACATCACAACCAACAATACCATTTACGGAACCGAAATCCGCGAAGATTTCGACAGCCCTGTTACCTTAGTTGCCGATATGTCATCAGACATCCTGAGCCGTCCGGTGGACGTTTCCAAATACGGAATGATTTATGGCGGTGCACAGAAAAACCTGGGACCTGCAGGCGTTACCTTTGTAATTATTCGCGACGACATCCTCGGAAAAGTAGAACGCGCTATCCCAACCATGCTCGACTACCGTACGCATATTAAGGAAGGTTCGATGTTCAACACACCTCCGTGCTTGCCAATTTTCACCGTTAAAGAAACTTTAAAATGGATCAAAGAATTAGGCGGTGTAAAAGTGATGGAAGAAATGAACAAGAAAAAAGCCAACCTGCTTTATGATGCTATCGACAACAGCAAAATGTTTGTTGGAACCGTTGAAAAAGACAGTCGTTCGCGCATGAATATCTGCTTTGTGATGAAAGAACAATACAAAGACAAAGAAGAAGCTTTCATGGAATTTGCCAAAGGCAAAGGCATGGTAGGCATCAAAGGACATCGTTCCGTTGGCGGTTTCCGCGCTTCATGCTACAACGCACTTTCTATCGAAAGCGTTCAGGCATTGATTGATGCTATGCACGAATTTGAAAAAGCTAACGCATAAACCTCACCCCCTTACTCCCCCTCTCTAATGGAGAGGGGGCTGGGAGGAGAGGTGATAATTAAATTATAAAATCATGAAAAAAATATTAGTTGCAACCGAAAAACCCTTTGCAAAAGTTGCCGTGGACGGCATCCGCAAAGTAGTGGAAGCTGCCGGCTACGAACTGGTACTTCTGGAAAGTTATAAAAGCAAAGCCGAATTGCTTGGCGCTGTTGCCAATGCCGATGCTATGATTGTTCGCAGCGACATTGTTGACCGCGAAGTTGTAGAGGCTGCCAAAAATCTGAAGATTGTTGTACGTGCCGGTGCCGGTTACGATAACCTCGATTTGGCTGCATGTACTGAAAAAGGCATCGTTGCCATGAATACTCCCGGACAAAACTCTAATGCCGTTGCCGAACTGGCACTTGGCATGATGGTTTTTATGGCTCGCGGAATGTACAATGGCAAATCAGGAAGTGAATTAAAAGGTAAAAAATTAGGTATTCAGGCTTACGGCGCCGTTGGTCGTCTTGTAGCCAAAATTGCCAAAGGTTTTGGTATGGAAATCTATGCTTTCGATCCATTCGTTTCCAAAGAAGCCATTGAAAAAGATGGTGTTCATTGCATCGAAAAATTGGAAGATTTGTACAGCACCTGTCAGTATGTTTCGTTACATATCCCGGCAACTGCCGAAACAAAGAAATCAATCAACTTCAATCTTCTTTCAAGAATGCCTAAAGGTGCCGTATTGGTAAATACTGCCCGTAAGGAAGTTATCAACGAAGAAGAATTGCTGAAGATGTTTGCCGAACGTCCCGACTTTAAATACCTAAGCGATATTGAACCGGAATGCAAAGCCGAAATCGCCGAAAAATATGCCGGACGCTACTTCTTTACCCCCAAGAAAATGGGTGCCCAGACCGAAGAAGCCAACATCAATGCAGGCATTGCTGCCGCAAACCAGATTGCTGATTTCTTTACTACCGGAAATAAAAAATTCCAATTAAATAAATAAACTACCCCTCCCTGACCCTCCCCGAGTATTCGGGGAGGGAACTTCGGGATGGCGGAATCAATCAGATACTTTTTATCTGAAATCTCAAATTTTAAATCTTAACTTAAAAAATGGCTATACTAAAACCTTTTAAAGGACTGCGTCCTCCAAAAAAAATCGTAAAAGAACTTGCTTCACGTCCTTACGACGTACTTAATTCTGCCGAAGCACGCGTGGAAGCCGGTGGAAACGACTATTCGCTTCTGCACATCATAAAACCTGAAATTGATCTTCCTGTTGGCATTGACGAACACGACGAAGCTGTTTACAACAAGGCAAAAGAAAACTTTGAAAAATTCCAGAAAAACAACTGGTTGGTACAGGACAATGAAGAATGCCTTTATATTTATGCCCAGACCATGAACGGCAAAACCCAGTACGGGATTGTCGGCTGTGCCGGTGTGCAGGATTATATGAACGGTATCATAAAAAAACATGAACTTACCCGTAAGGACAAGGAAGAAGACCGCATGAAACATGTACGCATCACCAATGCCAACATGGAACCGGTATTTTTTACTTATCCCAACGTTAAGGAAATAGATGAAATTGTTGCTAAGTTTGTTAAGGAAAATGAACCGGAATATGATTTCACTTCCGTAGATGGCTTTGGACATCATTTCTGGGTAATCCGTGACAAGACTCTCGTACAGCGCATCGTTGACTTATTTGCTAAAGTACCTTATACTTATGTTGCCGACGGACATCACCGTACTGCTGCCGCTGCTTTGGTTGGAAACGAAAAGAAAAGCAATAATCCAAATCACACCGGTAACGAAGAATATAACTTCTTCCTTGCCGTACATTTTCCTGCCGACCAGTTAACAATCATTGATTACAACCGCGTGGTGAAAGACCTGAACGGACTGTCAAATGCCGATTTCTTAGCCAAACTTGGCAAAGTTTTCGATATTACCGAAAAAGGCAACGAAATTTACAAACCCTGCTGCCTGCATAATTTCAGCATGTATATTGATGGAAAATGGTACAGCATGACTGCCAAACCTGGAACCTTCAACGACAACGATCCGATAGGTGTGCTGGATGTTACCATACTTTCCAAATTAGTTTTAGACGATGTATTAGGCATCAAAGACCTGCGTACCGACAAACGTATTGACTTTGTTGGTGGAATCCGCGGCTTGGGCGAACTGAAAAAACGGGTGGACAGCAACGAAATGAAGGTTGCTTTTGCATTGTATCCGGTTTCTATGAAGCAGTTAATCAACATTGCTGATACCGGTAACATCATGCCACCAAAAACTACCTGGTTCGAGCCCAAACTTCGGAGCGGTTTAGTTGTTCATAAACTTGATTAAGCGATGAGTTTGGAGCTAGGAGCTATGAGCATATATATCCATAGCTCCTAACTCCCGGCTCCAAGCTAAACTAATTGCAGATTTGAGATTTAAAATTAAAAAGTATGGATGCCGCAGAATTAGTTCTCAAAACCTTAAAGGATGCCGGAGTGCCCATGAAATCCGGTGAAGTTGCCGAAAAAGCTGGCATTGACAAAGCGGAAGTGGATAAGATCATCAAGAAACTGAAAAAAGAAGAAAAGATCATTTCGCCTAAAATGTGCTTTTACCAAGCAAAGTAAACCACAAACACATCCCGCTGAAGGATGTAAACACTGAAACAACCTCTGTTATTTATTGTAGCAGGGGTTGTTTTGTTTTAATTTAAAAACCACGGAGGTACGGATATCACTGAAAAATGTTTAATGATTATTTGATACCCTACCTAAACAAATTTATTAATAAAAAATTCTTTGCGCCTATTTGCGAAGAACTCAGCGTATTCTTTGCGGTTAAATTTTTATTGCAAAGTTTGGAAAGAAATGCACAAAGAACCGCAAAGCCTGTCTTGTTGAAGAAATAACGTATCATACGGCGGGGAATTCAACTTATAAAGATTAAATTATTACAATATGTAATAATAGTTGAAATATTTCATAAATTTAACCATTTAATTAAATAGATTAATTAAATCATATAATTAATCTAAATGATTGATTTTTTGTTAACAAACTTTTTTCTGTATAAAATGCATATGATAAGCTTTTTGAAAAAAAATGTTTCAAATTAGGTTTAAGCGGATACGGGGATTTAAAAACGTCATTCAATGAGATAAAATTTTACAGAGAAAAACTAAAAAATACTTTTGTAAAAAATATTTACTGAGAACTGCAATGAAAAAGATGAACTATTTGAATTTATTTTTAATACTCCTTTTTTTCAACTTTACAAGCTGCGAAGATACTTTTCAATACAGCCCCTATGTTTCTATTGATAAGCTGAAATATAGAGAGTTAAATAATAAAAACTATAATGAAATAAAAAATAGCATTCAGAATCAGGATACATTTGCCTTTACTATAATCAGCGATAGCCATGCCTATTATGATGATTTTTATGGAGCCATTAATACTCTGAATAGAAACGTAGAAAGTGCTTTTACCATTCATACTGGTGATTTTTCTGATTGCGGATTGTTATGGGAATACAATAATAATTTCAAAATCATTGAAAAATTAAATAAGCCCTATTTAGTTGTTATTGGAAATCATGACTATTTATCTAATGGCTCTGATATTTATAATCATTATTTTGGAAAGAAAAATTTTTCCATAAGGATAGGGAAAAATAAGCTGGTATTTTTTGATGATATTGTTTGGGAAAGTATTATCCATCATCCAGATTTTGAATGGTTAGAAAATGAAATTTCTTCTACTGGAAGTGATACAAACGTATTTGTAGTAACCCATATTCCTCCCTGGACAGACCAGTTAGTCGGAGAAAAAGAAGAAATCTTCAGAAAAATGATGGCTGCCCATGATGTAAAAGCGGTTTTTTGCGGGCATGAACATAACTTTGAAATGAAAGATTATTACCAGGACAGCGTAATTTATGCAATTAGCGGTAGTGTTTGCAAACGTAATTATCTTCAGGTAAATATAACGGGAAAGACTTTTAATATAAAATGTATTAAATTTTGAAACAATATAAATACACATTAAAATTATTGCTTGGTTTTTCTTTGATACTATTATCTTTTAATTGTTATTCAGGCAAAGAAGTGAGTACGGAAAAAGTTTCCAGAGAAAACACTTTTTCGTTGATACCTGATTATCTTAAGCTACAATATGCTGGTAATATAGGTTATGGCTCAATTGGAATAGGTTATTTCTGGCAGAAAGACCATGCTCAAACCGAAATTTTTTATGGTTTTGTACCTTCTTGGGCTGGTGGAAATAATATTCGAACAGTAGCTATAAAAAATATGGCCAATCTTTTTGTTTTTCGCCCTGGTAGTAATATCCTTATCAAACAACAGGTTGGTTTTTCCACTAATTTTGCTTTTACCAAAAAAACCTATTTTGAACTGCCTGATTATTATCCAGATAATTACTATTCCACTAATGCAATTCATTTTATGCCGTTCCTTTCACAGGAATGTATAATTTATTTTAAAAAATACTGTTTCGTAAAAAAAGTAGGTTTTTATTCCGAATGTAGTGCCGTGGATACCTATTTATATCAAAGCCTGAAATATAAACAGATAAAATTTTCGGATGCCTGGAGCCTTGCTTTGGGAGCAGTTATTTCTTTTTAGTCTCAAAATATCTTATCTGATTAAAATATTTTTCTTATAAATATATAATGACAACTATTGCTACATGTAATATATATTTATCTTTGCAAAGTCCATTAAATCTATCAGTTTACTGTACATTAAGTATAATTTAATTAAAAAAAATATATATGATTAAAAAATATATTTCAATTGTATTGGCATCCATAGTTATTGGTATGACATTTATATTGTTTATTCGTTGTGGTTCAGGCGGAAATTCAAAAAATGAAGGCACCGGCAAAGAATTAAAAGGAAGAATAAGCATTTCCGGTGCGTTTGCCCTTTATCCTCTGACTGTAAAATGGGCAGAAGAGTTTCAGAAAATTCATCCGGATGTTAAAATTGATATTTCTGCCGGAGGTGCCGGTAAAGGAATGACAGATGCTCTTTCTCAAATGGTTGACTTGGGTATGTATTCTAAAGAAGTGAGTAAGGAAGAGCAGAAAAAAGGCGCCTGGTGGATTGCTGTTACCAAAGATGCTGTTTTGCCAACCATTAATGCAAAAAACCCACTCATTAAAGATATTCTCAGTAAAGGGATTACGAAAACTCAATTTTCAGATATTTACATCACAGGCAAAATAAAAACCTGGGGACAATTATACGGTAATGCAAGTAGTGTAAAATCCAAAATAAATATTTTTAACCGTTCGGATGCATGCGGAGCTGCCGAAATGTGGGGCAAATATCTTGGCAAAAACCAGGAAAGCCTTTTAGGAATCGGCATTTATGGCGATCCGGGTATTGCAGAAGAAGTAAAAAAAGACCCTTTATCCATTGGATTTAATAATGTTATCTATGCCTACGACATCAATACACGTAAAAAATATGTAGGCTTGGAAATTTTGCCAATTGATATAAACGAAAACGGGAAATTAGACCCCGAAGAAAATTTCTATAGCAATTTGGATAGCATTATGAATGCCATTAAAACAGGGAAATATCCTTCTCCTCCGGCTCGCGACCTTTATTTTGTATCCAAGGGTAAACCAACAAACCCTTTAGTTGTTGAATTTATACATTGGATTCTTACCGATGGCCAAAAATTTGTTAACGAAGCTGGTTATGTGGACTTCCCAGAGGAAAAGCTCAACAAAGAGTTACAGAAAATAAGTAATTAAAAAGTGCGAAGATTTTCCGTCAAACGGCATTTACGAAATACCCTTCATAGCTACTGGATGATTATCTGCTTGATTTTGCTGATAATCATTCCTATTTTATTAGGTATCGGGCTATACCTGAAATCCAAAATGCTGCTCGATAATCACCCTTTGTACCAATTGTTGTTTTCCAGTGAATGGAAACCACTAAGCGGAAAATTTGGATTTCTTTCATTCATCATCAGCTCGTTGTGGGTAACAATCCTGGCTTTGCTCATTTCCGGGCCAATTTGCCTGCTCACCTCCATTCACCTTACACAATATGCAAAAAAAAGGGTTTTGCGGTTGATGCATCCTGTAATTGATATACTTGCCGGCATTCCATCGGTAATTTATGGTGTATGGGGTATTTTAGTCATAGTTCCTTTTATTTCAGACTATTTAGCACCCATGATGGGAAAACAAACAACCGGTTTCAGCATCCTTGCTGGTGCTCTGGTTTTATCGGTAATGATCATTCCTTTCATGTTGAACATCTTGATTGAAGTTTTTAGTACTATTCCTGAAGAGCTTAGCGAAGCATCGCTCTCATTGGGAGCCACCAAATGGCAAACCATTAAGTTCGTATTACTTAAAAAGGCTTTCCCTGGAATAATTTCGGCGCTTGGCTTAGGGCTTTCGCGAGCTTTTGGTGAAACCATAGCAGTTTTAATGGTAGTAGGCAACGTTACCACCATTCCAAAAGGATTGTTCCAACCGGGCTATCCTTTACCTGCCCTCATCGCAAATAATTATGGCGAAATGCTTTCCATCCCCATGTACGATTCGGCATTGATGCTGGCTGCACTGGTGCTGTTTGTTATCATCATCTTTTTCAACTTTGCTTCGCGCATTGCCATCATAAATATAGAAAAAAACGACTAACCTATGTTGCAGCAATTCAGACATACAGAAGAAAAGATTTTCAGGATAATCATGTTTTTATCTACCAGCGTGATAATACTGGCACTTGCCCTGATCATTTTCAGCGTTTTGTATAAAGGTTTGCCTTCTTTAAGCTGGGAGATGATTAGCCAGAAGCCTAAAGGCGGATTTTATTTTGGTAAAGAAGGTGGTATCCTGAATGCCATTGTAGGCTCGCTATACTTAGCCATAGGCTCTACATTTCTGGCATTTATCATCGGCTTGCCAGTAGCCCTTTACATGAATATTCATCTTGTAAAGAGAAAAAAACTGGCAAACACCCTTCGCTTCTTCTTAGATGTAATGTGGGGTGTTCCATCCATCGTTTACGGAGCATTCGGCTTTACGCTGATGATTTTTTTCGGAATAAAGACTTCGCTGCTTGCAGGTATCATAACCGTAACCCTTTTTATCATCCCTATTATGGTACGTGCGATGGACGAAGTATTGAAAACCATTCCAATGGGATTACAGGAAGCATCTTTGTCGCTTGGCTCCACCAAATCAGAAACGGCATACCGGGTCTTTTTTCGTCAGGCTTATAGCGGAATGGTAACTGCCATTCTTCTTTCTTTCGGAAGAGCCATAGGTGATGCCGCTGCGGTACTTTTTACCACGGGATACACCGACAATATCCCTACCGGGTTAAACCAACCTACTGCCACACTGCCACTTTCCATATTTTTCCAACTTGGGTCTCCTTTGGAAGAAGTCAGGGACAGAGCTTTTGCTTCAGCAGTGGTACTTACATTTATTATACTTGTAATAAGCATATTAGCCAGATTTTTTTCCCGCCGGTACCAAAAGCATAAAATTAATTTTTAACAATGGGCAATCCTTCAAAAATCAAAATACAAAACCTTGATTTGTTTATCGGGAAGCAGCAAATATTGAAAAATATCAATGCCGAAATTCCTGAAAAAAAAATTACGGTGATACTTGGTCCTTCGGGATGCGGCAAAACCACTTTGTTAAAGTGTATGAACCGCCTCACAGATTTGTATCCTGACATCAAAGTGAAAGGCAATGTTTTTATTGATGACATTGACGTGCTGAATACAAACGAAGATATCACCCGAATAAGGCAAAAAATGGGCTTGCTTTCGCAAAGGCCTTATCCACTGCCAATGAACATTTACAAAAATGTAGCTTACGGACTGCGCATCAGCGGAAGGCTGAACAAAAACATTTTAGATAAAAGGGTAGAAAACTATCTTCGACAGGCAAACCTGTGGGAAGAAGTGAAAGACAGGCTAAAAGACCCTGCTTCCAAACTTTCTATCGGGCAGCAGCAGCGGCTTTGCCTTGCACGCGGACTTGCCGTTGATCCGGAAATCATTCTTGCCGACGAACCTACCTCTGCACTTGATCCCATTTCAAGCACAGTAATTGAGGAGAAATTTGTGGAACTGAAACAAAATTACACCATCGTAATGGTTACTCACGTGCTGAGACAGGCAAAACGTATCGCCGACAACGTGGTATTTATGTACATGGGCGAAGTTATTGAGCAGGGAACTGCCGGGGAAGTGTTTGAAAACCCCAAGGAAGAAATCACAAAACAATACCTTAAAGGCATTTTTAATTAATTTCTATGTACAAAACACATTGACTATGAAATTTAAAACTTTTACTCTAATTTTAATTGCTTTGCTTGCGAATACAGCACTTAGAGCCCAATTTGTTCTTGATGGCGAATTGCGTCCCCGCGCCGAACTGCGCGACGGATATAAAAAACTGCCAACTTCCGAAACCGATTTTGCCGCACTGGTTACCCAGCGTACCCGGCTAAATTTCAAATTTAATTATCAAAAATATTCCGGAAAAATTACGGTTCAGGATGTAAGAATCTGGGGAGACGAAAAGCTGAAACAGGATAATCCTTCTCTTGGCGTGTACGAAGCATGGGTGGAGCTTCCGGTTTACGATAGCATCTCTATAAAAATCGGTCGTCAGGAACTGGTTTACGACAACGAGCGACTTTTGAGCAACAACAACTGGCAGCAACAGGCACAAACCCACGATGCTTTATTGCTGAAATACAAACGCAACGGCTGGCAAATTGATTTTGGTACGGCTTTTAACCAGGCAAAGGACACCGTTTATTCCACCGATTATTCTTTAAAAAGTATTAAAGGCAATTATAAAACACTCAATTTTTTGTGGATTACCAAAAAGATTAATAACCTAAAATTATCCGCCATAGGCATTGCCGATGGTTTTCAGAAAGCCGGAACAACCAACACCAATTATGTTCGTTTAACTTATGGTGGCGTTGCCGATTACAAAGTTAAAAAATTTGGTGCTGCCATACGTGCTTTCTGCCAGTCGGGTAAAGATGTAACCGGTGTAAATATCGCTGCTTTTTATGTAAATCCGGAAATATATTATTCTCCAATTAAAGAGTTTACATTAAATCCTGGTATTGAAGTCATCTCAGGTAAGGATGGTAAGGATGCAGATAATGAAGATGTAAACTGTTTTTCCACCCTTTATGGAACCGGCCATTCTTTCGACGGGCACATGGATTATTTTACCGATATGCCCAAACATACCAAAGGTGCCGGGCTGATAGACGCATACCTGAAACTTACGTGTAAACTTTCCGCAAAGTCAACTTTCAAAACCGATTTCCATTACTTTGCCTTAGAAAACAATTATTTGGATGCCGGAAAATCTATTGATAAATATTTAGGAACCGAGGCAGATATGTCATTGAAAGTAGATTTTTCCAGAGAAGTAAGTCTGCAGATAGGCTATTCAGCCATGCTTGCCGGTAAGTCTATGGAAACCATTATTGGTGGTGATTCCAGCCGCATTGGCAACTGGGGTTGGACAATGCTTACCATTAAGCCAACCTTGTTTTCTTTAAAATAGGACAAAATTTTTTACTGAAATAAAAATAGCTTTTCGGGCATCCGGTAAGCTATTTTTTTTGACAAACATTATAATCTAAGAATGGCTTGCAACTTTACGTCGAAGTCGGGTTATAAATTAGTCTGAACTTGAAACAAATTATTGAAAATATTTCTGGAAATGAGCCCCTACTGCGGAGCAATGTCCTGAAAAGTTTTGGAAGCTAATCCAACTGCGGAGTAACAGAATAAGCTGCCGTAAAATGTGCTGTGTATTGCAATTGCATTATTCAACCCTTCCCGGGTACCCTTCCAGTGCTTCTTTCAAACATTTTACCGCATTTTTAAGGTCTTCTTTTTTAAGAACGTACGCAATACGGACTTCGTTTTTGCCCAAACCGGGTGTGGCATAAAAGCCTGTAGCAGGGGCAAGCATCACTGTTTGATTTTCGAAATTGAAGTCTTCGAGCAACCATTGACAAAACTTGTCAGAATCATCAATAGGCAAGCCAATAATGGTATAAAACGCGCCTTTAGGCATGGGTGCAACAACGCCTTTAATTTTATTTAATTCGGCGATAACAAAATTTCTGCGTGCAATATATTCGTTATATACTTCATTGAAATATTCAGGAGGAGTTTGCAAAGATGCCTCCCCAGCCACCTGCCCGAGAGAAGGCGGGCTTAAACGAGCCTGTGCATACTTCAGGGCAGCACCCATCAGGCATTTGTTTTTGGAAATCAAAGCGCCTATACGAACGCCACATTCACTGTAACGTTTGGATACCGAATCTACCAAAACCACATTTTCAGCAATACCGTCAAGCTTCATCACCGAAAAATGTGTGGTACCATCATAGCAAAATTCGCGGTAAACCTCATCGGCAAACAAATAGAGGTCGTATTTTAAAACAAGCAGCCTAAGCTGCTCCAATTCTTCTTTTGAGTACAGGTATCCCGTAGGATTATTTGGGTTGCAAACGAGAATCGCCTTTGTTTTCGGGGTTATTTTCTTTTCAAACTCGACGATGGGAGGCAGAGCGAAACCATTTTCAATATTTGAAGTGATGGGAATTACTTTTATGCCCGATTGTATAGCAAAACCATTGTAATTTGTATAAAACGGCTCGGGAATAATTACTTCATCCCCAGGATTTAGACAACACATCATTGCAAAAATAAGCGCTTCAGAACCCCCGGTGGTAATTATAATATCATCATATTCAATATTTATTCCAATCTTTTGGTAATACCCGGCAAGTTTACGGCGGTAGGACTCATTGCCCGCCGAGTGGCTGTATTCTATCACACGCTGGTCGAATGTTCTTATAGCCTGAATAGCAACTTCTGGCGTTTTAATATCAGGCTGTCCTATATTAAGATGGTAAACTTTTATCCCCCTTTTCTTGGCAGCTTCTGCAAAAGGAACAAGTTTTCGGATAGGTGAAGCTGGCATTACATGAGCACGTTCGGAAATTTTTGGCATAACTATTTATTTTGAAATATGATTACAGAGTTAATGATCGGCAAAATTAGTAACTTTTTTTACTAAGAATAGTAATTTGTAGAAATAAAAAAGCCCGTTGTATTAACGGGCTAAAATATATTTACTACATAAAGCTAAGTTTATTTTGCAACAGGCATAGTCCCTTTGTTAACATCTTTAATCGGGGCTTGGGTGGTGTTTTTGTCTACCACTTCACCTTGAATTTTCAGTACAATGGTTGAGTTTTTTGCATTGGAAACCACTGTTACTTGTTTGGCAAATTTTCCCGTTCGTTTTGTATCATACTTAACTTTAATCACATCCGATTTCCTGGGTAAAATAGGTTTACGAGGCCATTCGGGAATAGTGCAACCACAGGAAGAAGTAACACTTGTAAGAACCAGGGGTTCTTTTCCTGTGTTTTTAAATTCAAATTCACAGTTTCCATCACCTTCCTGCAAAATGGTTCCATAATCATGAACAATCTTGTTAAAGGAAATTTCGGGCGCATTTTTATCAGGTGCCTGATTCTTAACTGGCTCCTGGGCAAAAGCAAACGAAAACACTAACAGCAAAATAGTGGTAAGAACAATAAGTTTTTTCATAAGATAATTATTATTAGTATTTTATGTAAATTTTAACACACAGCAACAAAAATAAAAAAAAATATAGCTTGTAGGTAATATTTTTTATTTTTTTAACAAATTTTATACCGAAAGCCTATATAAAAGAAATATTTCGTAACTTAATTTTAATACTTTTGCAGCGTACAATGGACGTTAATGCTTAGCAGATCAAAATTAATATTTGTTTTAATTGCCTTATTTTTAGTTTTTAGCATGTGCTGCCCCTGTAAAAAGGGATCAGTTACAAAAGCTGGCAATGTTACGGGTGTAGCTGCATTACCCCACACAATTATCTATAAAACAAAGGGTGAATACAGCATTCTGGTTCCGGTCATACTTTCTGAAGACAAAAAAGAAATAGTATCTTTTCCGGGTGTTAACGATGTGTATTATCAGGGTAAATTGGCCTTACCCACGCTTCTATCTAATAGTTTCTGGCTTGACAACCGTGGAATTAATGAGAATGTCGCATTCATAAGTTTAACGTATTTACAATATAGCCAGTTAAAAATTACTCCTACTGGCAAGGAACTTTATCGCCTGATAATTGATAAAAATCCTCTTTTGCAGATGTATGACTGTGGTTTGAAAACAAAAATTACTATCGAACAAATAAATAATGCCATTGAAAAAGGTGATTTTTCTGCTTTTAAACGGTTAAAATAAACATTGTTAGAAATAACTTGTTTTTGAAATTTACTAAATTTGAAGAATTCTTGAAAAAACGAATAGAAACAATAAGCGAACTTGACGGGAAAAAATTTTACTTTAGTTTTTTAGCCGGAGCTCAACGGATATTTGAAAATCAAAACATTTTAAATAAAATTAACGTTTTTCCGGTTCCGGATGCCGATACGGGAACTAACCTTGCTTTTACGATGCGTTCTATCGTAGATAGTAATATCCCTACTGATAATCCTAAACTTGCAGCAACAGCACTTGCCGAAGCGGCTATGTCTGGTGCGCGAGGCAACTCAGGGATTATCTTTGCACAATTTTTATACGGAATCAGTTGTGAAATTGAGAATGAGGACAATCTTAATATTGATGCCTTTGCAAATATTGTAAAAAAGTCTGTGAAATATGCTTACGAAGCTATTGCCCATCCTGTGGAAGGCACTATGATAACAGTTATAAAAGCCTGGGCTGAATATGTTTATTTGATAAAAGATGCTTTCGATGATTTTGTAAAACTCATCATTGAGGCTTTAAGAGCAGCATATGAATCCTTACAAAAAACCACTCAACAATTGGAAGTACTGAAAAAAGCAAATGTGGTGGATGCAGGAGCCAAAGCTTTCGTTTTTTTTCTGGAAGGCATGGTGGATTTTTTCAGGCAACAAGAGGTGATAAAAATTGTACCGCCCGAAATAATATCAGCAACAGCAGATTTTGATGCATTATCTCATGAGGAAATTACTTTTCGCTATTGTACTGAAGCAATGATAACTCTTAATGACTTATCAGCAATATCAAAAAATAAAATTAAAGAAAAAATTGAACCGATGGGAGACTCGCTTGTAATAGCAGGTTCTCCCCAAAAAATGCGTTTACATATTCATACGGATAATCCTGCAAAGGTTTTTTCCGTATTAGCTTCTTATGGTACCATATCTTACCAAAAAGTTGATGATATGGCTAAACAAAAAGAAATTGCCATAAACCGAAAGTGGGATACAGCCTTACTCACTGATTCCGTTTGCGACATACCTGAAGAACTTCTTGAAAAATATCAGATTCATACTATCCCTCTTAATATTCATTTTGGTAAAAACAGTTTTCTTGATAAAATCACCATTACACCGAATGAATTTTATACAATGCTCGAAAAAAGCAAAGATTATCCCACTTCTTCACAACCCTCTTATGCCGATTTGGTAAGTAAGTTCAGCTATTTATCCACACATTATAAAAATATTTTTGCCGTACATATTTCGGATAAACTCAGCGGAACATTTTTTAATAGCGAAAAAGCTGCCCAAAATGTAACGGAAAACATGGGAAAACCTATATCTGTAGTTAATTCAAAATCAGTTACAGGCGCGGAGGGATTGCTGGTTTTGCGTATTGCCCGGGCTATCCAGAATGGAGAAAACTTCAAAAGTATTAATACCGAAATTCCAGAATGGGTTAAAAAATCCCGGCTCATAGTAAGTCCGAGTACTTTAAAGTATTTTATCCGGGGTGGAAGAGTCAGCCCCATGAAAGGATTAATTGCAAAAATACTTAATGTAAAACCCATTATTACAATTGATGCTGAAGGAAAACCCCAAGTGCACGAAAAATCCTTTTCTCAAAAAAGCAGTATCCGAAAAATTCTTCGGCAAATTGCAGCAATAGTGGAAAAAGAAACTATATGGGAATATGCTGTTGTTCATGCTAATAATAACGATTTAGCATCCGGTTTAGCTTTAAAACTTGAAAAAATTATTGGCAAAAAACCTGCTTTTATTTACAATATCTCTCCGGTGGTGGGTATTAGTGCCGGAGCAGGCACTGTTGCAGTATCTTTTCTCTTAGATTAGGATTTAAGGTGTAAAATCCATAAACAAAAAATCCCGGCAAATGCCAGGATTTTGCGGTCCGGACGGGACTCGAACCCGCGACCCCGTGCGTGACAGGCACGTATTCTAACCAGCTGAACTACCGAACCAATATATTGTAATGAACTTAATATAACTTTCCGTTTGGATCCGAAAAGCTGTGCAAAGGTAATCTTTTTTTCTACTCATCAAAATAAATGAGAAATTTTTTTAAAAAAATTCTCAAACTAACTACTCAATAATCAATTTTTTATAAAAAAAATGATTATCATCAGAAATTTTTACAAAATACAATCCCGCAGGTAATCCGGTGGTTTGTATTTGTATTTCAGTGTTATCAACAAAAGAATCCCGATAGACGCAATTGCCTGTTGCGGCATACATTTCCACATCTACCGCCTGCATTTCAGGAAGTCGTACCTGAAATGAAGTATTGGCTGGGTTAGGGTATAAAAGTATACCATCGCCGGTTTCTGTTTCGCAAATTCCAACAGTCGTACTTGTATACTCGGCATTCCATCCTGTAGATGTGTTTAACTCGTCGGTATAAAAAAGGATAAACAATTTATCGGTTGCTACGTGAATAGTTTCTGGTATGGTATTGCCCGAATACTCGCCGATAAGCTCCTGGGTGGTGTAATTATAAATCTTTAGAAAATCATTTTCCTGTTCAATATCAAATGAATTGAAATCGAGTGTTATGGACTGAGCGCCCGGTGGGCTGATTTTCCATTGACATATAGAGTTATTCTGGTAGTTATATCCGCCACTACCGTCAGAAAAAATACCAGAACTACCAGTAAGTGTTTGTAATCCACTGCAAAACTCTGCTATCGGAGCTTGATAAGTTGCAGTCCATCCCTGCATGGGAGTAGTGCTAGTTACTATAAAAGTAATAAACATTTTATCACCAGTAGAATGCAATACGGGAGGAAGGTTGGTTCCCGAAAAAATTCCCAACAATGGAGCGGTTGTATCAATCCCGTCGTACACTTTCATAACATCCATATCCTGTACCGTTGCAAATTTGTCAAAAGATAAGGTAATTGAAGATACGGTATCATCCGGAACCAGCAGCCAACTGCATGCTGCACTTGCCTGATAGTTGTTTACAGGTCCACTGCCATCATCAATAGTTCCACAATGGTAATTGAGAACATGATTATCACAAAAATAGGGATAATTATCCCCAGGAACTATATTTACGATAGCGCCTTGTCCTTCTGTAAAATTTTGTCCACCTGGGTTCAGATTATTAAGATAAAAATATCCATTATACGATCCGCTCCAGCCCCAGTTGAAATGGAAATAGGCATCACCCTGATAGCCATCCACATTAAAAGCATGTCCCCCTGAGCCATAGCCATTATAGTACAAGGGATGTAACTGATCAAGGTTATCTTTCAGCAGCGACGCCCATTCCTCTTCCGTATAATTTTCCTTATCGAGCAACGTAACTTCGTCAGAGTAATTAAAATACGTTTTCAATGCCTGGACAGCATCCCAACTGTTAGCACCGGAACCGCTTGGAGAATAGGTCATATTCACAGCAATCCCGCAATGATAAAGCAGCGTTGCCATGGAGACATTCCCTGTCTGACTGATAGAATTGGTCATATTTTCCCATTGATAAGTCGTGTTGCCAAAATCTGCCGATAGATAGCCATATTCAGAATAATAGCCATGTGATCCAGTTCCCTGCAAAGGGTATCGCCAGTAGTACATTACCTGTGCCATAGCGGTAGCCACGCAACCGGCATATACATGTCCGGAGGGTCCTCCGGGGTCGGAAGGGCATAATTCGTTGTAGTGCGAACCTTGATCCCATGATGAAGAAAGCAATGGTTCAATGGCATCTTCATTTTCCGGGAACGATTGCATTGTATTACACGCCCATAGTGTCCAGGCATCAGAGGTTTTTTTATCGGCAGGAAGTTGTTGTTGTTCAGCAAATACAATTTGTTGGGCATACCCCTGCATCCAGGCAGCAAAATTCGCAGGTTTTTCATCATTCCGGTAGCTTCCCTCAAAGGAGTAGCCCAGCACAGGATATGACCTGTCGCTTGCCGAAATGATTATAAAACCACCCTCCGAAAAATTAAAAACATAATATGCTGGCATTCCGGAAAAATTTTCGGTACAAACATATTCAGCCTTACCACCTGAAACTGTGTATTGTGGATGTAAAAAGATTTTTCCTGAAAAAAAATATTGTGCTACACTTTGGGCTTTTTTTTCAGGAACAAAACCAGCTTGACTTTGCAGAAAAAAACATACAACGATAAATAAAAATAAAAAGGTTTTTTTTGCCATTGAGATAATGAATTAAAAAAAATGCCATCCAAGGAAGGACGGCATTTTTAAAATATTTTTTAAATTAGTTAATTACAACTCTTTTGTTTACAACACCCTTGTCCGAAATAATACGGAGTAAATATATTCCGGCAGAAAGGTTTTTCACATCTATGGTTTCAAAATAATAACCTGAGAAATTATCCTCAGTTTGGTTATAAACTACATTGCCGGACGCAGATACCAACTGTACAGTAAGACTCTGCAATTCGGGAAGAGTGAAAGTAAGGTTCAGGTTTTCTTTTGTCGGATTAGGATATACCATAAAATTGTTAAAAATACTCTTGTCAGCTATCCCAACGTTTCCAATTTCCCATTGAGCCTCAAAACCTGCTGCAGTTCCATAATCCCCGGTTTTGAAAATAAGGTATAATTTACCACTTGCACAAGTAATAGGAGCAGGCAATTCAGAGCCAGTACATGCTGCAAGTAATTGGTTATTACTTAAATCGTAAACTTCCAGAAAGTCCTCTTCGTCAGCAGTTTCAAAACTGTTAAATGTTAAAGTTATTCCATCGGCATTTAATGGCTGGATTTTCCATCGGCAAATAGACCTATTGTTATAATTTTTATCGTCGCTTCCGTCGTTAATAGTTCCTGTTGGCTCCGTAAGGGTGGTGATACCACTGCAATAGGTAGGATAAACGGGAGTATACTCAATAATAAATCCTTGACTTCCTGTATTGTTATTGGTAATAAAATTAACAAATACCTTGTCGCCGGTAGAAGTGATGATAGCCGGTAACGTAGTACCTGAATAAGCGCCTAACAAGGGTGCATTGGCATCGGAGCCGTCGTAAATCTTAACGGTATCACCGGCTGCAATATCCATAGATGTAAAATTAAGGTTGAAATACCGTATTGAATCGGGGGGAGCAATCAACCATGAACAGTTTTTATTATCTTCATAGTTGGAAAGCGGACCACTTCCATCTTCGAACGAACCGGAAGTAGAGGTAAGCGTAGTGGTTCCGCATCCATAAGGATAATCCTGCCCCGGAACAAAGTTTTTTACCATACCTTGTGACAAATTAAAGCCATGTACATCCTGAAGCGTGAAATATCCGTTGTCCGATCCGCTCCATCCCCAGTTGAAATGGTACAAATTGGAAGGTGTAGTAATCTGGTATCCATCTAAAACAAAAGCATGTCCTTCACCCTCAGAAGTTATTCCCGAGTAGTAAAGAGGTTTTTTTTCGTTAATACTTTGCTGTATCATGTTCTCCCATGCTGTTGGGGTATAACTCATTTTATTCAAATACTGGGTAAGAGAAGAGTATTTAAAATAATTGATTAATGCTGGGGGTACATAGGTACTGTAAGCTCCCGAGCCGTCAACACCATAATCCATATCCACTGCCACTCCATTATGGAACATTATTTCCGCTACAGGGAGAATGCTGTTTCCACTGGTACCATTTGTCGAGTTGAGCATAGCGTCCCACTTGTAAAAAGTCTCTCCATAATTTGCCGTCAGAACACCGTAAGGTGGATTGTTGTAAGAATGCGAACCTTGTCCCTGCAATGGATAACGGTAATAATACATTATCATTGACATTGCGGTAGCTACACATCCTGTTAGGGCATGCCCACCAGTTCCTGCTGCATCTTCCGGGCACATTGCATTATACGGGTAAACCTGATCCCATGTCATAAGTACTAACGGAGACACATCCCTTGCACCATCAATGGCAGTAAGATTAGCTACTTGGGTGGTTAATAAATGATTCCATGCGCTTTGTGTTTTTTCATCAGCTACCAGAGATTGGCTACGAGCAAAAGCAACCTGTTCAGTATAAGTGCTCATAAAACTCTTAAAATTGGCATTTTCCATGCTGAAATTACTTTCAGTTGAATATCCAAGAATAGGTGTCAGCACATCTTCTGCCGAAACAATGATGAATCCTTTAGGCTCTATGCTGAATATATAAAAAGCAGCATCTCCATCTTTTTTCTGAATATACACATCGCTAAAATGGATATTATCATAACTGATACTGCCATAGTATTGGTTGTGAACTTCATAATAAAAATTTTGTGCAACACGCTCTGCATCTTTCTGCTCAACTTTCCATGCGTAACTGCTAGTTATTCCGAATAAGAAAAAACAGATAAATAATAGTAATGATTTGTTTTTCATGTGATTAATTGTTTTGATTTTTTATTTAAAACGGACAAAGATAAACGAAAAAACGAAACAATATATGGGTAAGTTAAAAAATATTTCATTTAAATAAACCCTGTTTTTGTAATTTTGAACAGCCTAAGTAATCAAAAACTTCACATGATGAAAATAGTAATCAAAAACATCAAAGAATTAATAAGCGTTGAATATAAACCCGTTACATGTATATCAGGCAAGGCAATGTCAAAATTGGAAACCATCAATAATGCATGGCTGCTAATAGACAATGGGAAAATTAAGGATTTCGGCAAAATGGAAGACCTATTTCCTTACCTGCCTGAAATACGGCAAACCACTATTAAAGAAATTGATGCCTCCGGCAAAATGGTTTTTCCTTCATTTTGCGACAGCCATACCCACCTGGTGTATGCTGGGAGCCGCGAAATTGAATACGTAGATAAAATCAGAGGGCTTAGCTAT
The DNA here is from genome assembly GCA_023227965.1 of Lentimicrobiaceae bacterium. Classification (NCBI taxonomy): domain Bacteria; kingdom Pseudomonadati; phylum Bacteroidota; class Bacteroidia; order Bacteroidales; family Lentimicrobiaceae; species Lentimicrobiaceae bacterium. The sequence goes on from JALOCA010000023.1 coordinate 46,810, forward strand.
GAGGAAATTGCCCGTCGCGGGGGCGGAATCCTGAATTCGGCAAGGCGGTTGCACGAAACTTCGGAAGATGAACTTTTTGAACAGGCAATGCCCCGGATAAATGAAATTATCAAACTGGGAACTGGTGCAGTAGAAATTAAAAGTGGTTACGGATTGACCGTAGAAGATGAAATTAAAATGCTCAGGGTAATCAAAAAGCTGAAAGAGCATTCGCCGGTAACCATAGTACCTACTTTTTTGGGAGCACATGCCGTACCTGCTGAATTTAAAGGAAGACAGGAGGAATATGTTGACCTGATCATCAGTGAAATGATTCCTCAGATTGCCGGCGAAGATCTGGCAGATTACATTGACGTGTTTTGCGACCACGGTTTTTTCACCGTTGAGGATACGGAAAGAATACTGATGGCTGGTATGAAATATGGTCTCCGCCCGAAAATTCATGCCAACGAACTGGGCTATTCCGGTGGAATTCAAACAGGAGTAAAATACAATGCGCTATCGGTGGATCATCTGGAGTACACTGGTGATGCCGAAATTGATGCCCTGCTCGGTAGCGAAACCATGCCTACGGTATTACCGGGAGCCGCATTTTTCCTTAATATGGCATTGACTCCTGCCCGAAAAATGATAGAAGCTGGTTTGCCAGTGGCTTTTGCAAGTGATTTTAACCCGGGATCATCTCCCAGCGGCAACATGCAACTGGTACTCTCCATGGCTTGTATCATGTATCGTCTTACTCCTGAAGAAGCAATAAATGCCACAACAATAAATACTGCATATGCCATGGGTTTAAGTGAAACGCATGGAAGCATTGCCCGTGGCAAAGTAGCTAACCTATTTATCACCAAGGAAATTCCTACTTATGCTTTTATGCCTTATGCTTATGGCAGCAACAAGGTGGAAACTGTAATTCTTAATGGAAAAATAATTAAATAGATAGAAATAATGAAAACAATAGGACTCATTGGCGGCACAAGCTGGCAATCAACGCTCGATTATTACCGTATTATTAACCAATTTACGGCGGATACGCTCGGCGGACACAACTCAGCAAAAATCATTCTTAATTCTATCAATTTTGCCGAGGTGGAAATTTTTATGAAAGGATCAGATTTTAACGGGCTTGCAAATTTTCTAATCCAAAATGCAAAAATGGTTGAAAAAGCCGGAGCCGACATGCTTTTGCTTTGTGCCAATACTATGCACCTTATTGCCAAAGAAGTACAGCAATCTATTCATATTCCGTTAGTACATATAGCCGATGCCACCGTAGAGGAACTGATGAAGGCAAACATCCGTTCGGTAGGTTTACTGGGAACACTGATTACCATGGAACAACAGTTTTTTTCGTCAAGAATCAGGGACAAAGGCATCGAAGTACACATTCCTGAAGAAACCGACCGAAAATTTATTCATAACATCATTTTTAATGAACTTTTCTATGGCATCCGTAACCCGAAATCGAAAGAACAATTTCTTTCAATAATCAGTAAACTAAAAGGCAAAGGTGCCGAAGGGATTATTCTCGGTTGTACCGAAATTCCACTACTGATTGCGCAGGGAGATGTAAATGCACCTCTGTTCGATACCACAAAAATTCATTGCATGGCTGCAGTGAAATTGGCGTTGGCTTCCTGAAATATTTTTTCTTTATTTACTTGCATACCTTCTTATTTTTTTGTAATATTCCCATTCCTTAAGCAAGGAGGGTGTTATGAAAAATATCAATAAGTTAATTACAGTATTTCAAATGCTTATACTTTCAGGGGGAACATTGTTCAGCACGTGTTCCTTTGCGCAGTCTCCTTTGAAAACTACGGATACAACTATAATTAATAAATACAAGCTGCAATACCAACAAATTGAACTGAAGCGGGGAACTCGGACTTCTGAACTGGAATATATTTTCAGCGTTCCTGCCACCATAAGTGCCGAGCCGAAGGAAGAGTTTTTAAAAATAGGTGATAAACTGGTTTTAATAAAGGAAGAGCAGCAGCGGCTCCGCGAAAAGGGCTACTTAAAAATACGTAACTATGTTTTGTTTTACAGTAAGGATATGCTACATCTTTACAATATTCTGCCACCGAAATAAGGGAGATGGCACTATTTATTATCTTGCTTAGTTGTTCCATTAGGCATAACATATCCTAGTTTTATAGCTTTATCAATATATTTTTGAGATTTTTTTATATTGTTATCATTCTCAAGCAAACATTTTCCCAAAAAGTAATTTAACTCAGGATTTTTTTTGAATTTTGAATAAATATCCTCAAATATAGTTTGTGCCAATTTTTTATTACCACTCTTATATTCGATAAATCCTTTAAGTAAATCTACTTCTGGTCCTTTACGAATATTAGAAGTCTTATATTTCATATCTGCTTTATAAATGTTAATCCGAGCCTCAGAAATACTATCAATAGAATAAAGTACCATACTTTTCCCATAATAACCTTCTGGATCGCTTGGAATAATCCTTTGTAAATGATCAAAAGAAGTCAATGCCCGATAAATATCATTATTTAAAAAAGCTGCATATCCACAATTTGACCATGCACTCGCATTTGTAGAATCAATTATGAGCGAATGAAGCCCAGAGGTAAATGCATCTTCATAATTACCCATTCTTCTGCAACATATTGATAAGTTGTCCCAAGCATCGCAAAATAAAGAATCTTCATGAATTGCTTTTAAATAAAAGTTTTTTGATCCATTTAATTGATTTGTGCTAAGACCCCAATTAGCTAAATTGAAATACTCCATAGCCTTTTCACTTTTTGAGCCACATCTCATTGCCACATTATATGAAACTTGTCCATAACAAGCTATATTTATTATTATCAATACAATTAAACCTGGTTTTTTCATGTGAATCTGTTGTTTAACTTACGTTACAATATCTAAATAATCACTGGTTGCCAGTCATTTTCTTCTTGTCTCTTGCTTTTTTGCTCACAAATATAGTAAAGTGAATTACCCCGTACAAGTACCGAGGAATTCTCTTGATAAAAAAATACAAATTATAGAATTACTTTTTCCCAATTATTAATTGGCACAATAAAAATTAGCTAATTAAATATTACTATCGGAAAATTTTTACTTTAATATTATTGCAGGAATACATCCCGATGGCTATCGGGACCGCTCAGCCAGGGTTAAAATAAAAAATAAACCTGAGAATTAATTATGGCTTAGAAAACAGATATTCTCTAAAAAAATGATTTCTAATCTAAAAAACAACTAATTTTGCATACATATTTTGGAATGTCGGAAAATATTCAAAAGTCGGATATTTTCTTTTTAATTTTTAAAAGGAAGAATCAATGAATGATGAAATAAAGTTTAAGGAAGAATTATTTAATGCTTTGTTTGCATCAAGGGATTTTGGTGTTTTGTTGACAAATACGGAGGGAAGATTATATAAATGCAATGACACTGCATTTAGAATGATGGGATATACTAAGGAAGAATTTGTTAATCTTGCTAATGCGGAAATAACCCATCCCAACGATATAAAAGCAACAGAGGATTGCTTTAATAATTTCCTGAATGGGAACACAAGCAATCGTCATATTGAAAAACGATATGTACGGAAAGATGGCTCATTTTTTTGGGCGGAACTATCTGTTAACCCGGTTTATAATTCAAATGGCGAGATTATAGCTTTTTTTTGCCTCATTTTGGATATCACCGACCGGAAGAATGCTGATGAACGTGTGCGCCTGCTTTCGCATACGGTGAAAAGCCTCTCGGAATGTGTAAGCGTTACCGATACTGAAGATAAGATCATTTTTATTAATGAAAAATTTTTGAAAACTTATGGATATACCGAAGATGAATTGATTGGCAAAAATATTGCAATGGTACGATCGCCAAACAACGATCCTGAATATATTAAAAAAATTCTTCCTTCAACAAAAAGCGGAAACTGGCATGGCGAATTAATTAACCGTCGTAAAGATGGCACTGATTTTCCCATATTTATTTCCTCATCAGCAGTGAAAAATGAACGAGGGGAAATTGTAGCGCTGGTAGGTGTAGCTACCGATATTACCGAACGTAAAAAAACGGAAAAAGCCTTAGCAGAAAGCGAAAAAAAATACCGAAACCTGATTGAATCTATGCCCGACGGAGTATATAGAAGTACTCCTGATGGTAAATTTATAGATGTAAATCCTGCTATGTATAAAATGCTTGGTTATGCCAATAAAGAAGAACTTCTTGCCATAGATATTAAAACACAACTTTATTTTGACATCTCTGACCGTGAAAGTGCAATACTGCAAGAGGAACTGGAAGAAATTGCGGTATATTCTTTACGAAAAAAAGACGGATCCAAATTATGGGTGGAGGATCATGGCTGGTTAGTTATGGATGAACAAAATAATATTCGTTACCATGAAGGAATTTTACGCGATGTTACCGAACGCAGAGCTGCCGAGATTTTACTTAAAAAAAATGCTGGGGAGTTAAGGGATCTCAATGCAACTAAAGACAAATTTTTTTCTATCATAGCTCACGATTTAAAAAGCCCTTTTAATTCCATTTTGGGCTTTTCCGATTTGCTGATCAATAATTTTTCCGATTACGATAAGGATGAAATAGAAAAATATTTGCATACCATTGAAAGTTCTTCCAAACAGGCATTTGAATTGCTCGAAAATCTGCTGGTTTGGGCTCGTTCACAAACGGGAAGCATACATTATCAGCCGGAGGCTATTGAATTAAAAAATATAATTCATGAAAATATCAACTTATTAACCAATCAGGCGGAAAGGAAGAATATTCAAATCTTTTCGACGATTACTGATGAAGCCATGGTGAACGGAGATAGAAACATGATTAATACTATTTTGCGCAACCTTCTGGCAAATGCAATAAAATTTACTCCTCAACAGGGAAAGATCTTTGTATCCCTGACCAAAAACGACGAATTTTATGAAGTTTCTATTAAGGACAATGGAATTGGAATAGCCGAAGAAAATATTCAAAAATTATTCAGAATAGATAGCAAATTTAGTACGTTAGGCACCGAAAAGGAGAGGGGGACAGGCTTAGGACTTATCTTGTGCAAGGAATTTGTCGAAAAACATGGTGGCAAAATCCGGGTTGAAAGTGAATTAGAAAAAGGCAGCACCTTTATTTTTTCGCTAAAAAGCAACCCCACTAAACCTAAAGCGAGACTAAAGGCTCTTAGTGGTTAAAAAAATATAAACCACGAAGGCACGAAGCAGCACTAAGGTTTGTTTTTCTTTGTGTTATAATATTTTAACTTGTACGGAGAACCACGTAGCTTAATATTTATGTCTTTATAAACCACAGGAACAGCAATTTGTCTTTCTGCTTTAATCCTGCATTTCTTAATTCAAAAATCAAACATTCCTCATAAGCGGATTCAAGCAAACCAGGTCCAAGATTTTTATGTACTTCTATGGCACAGCCTATTATCTTTTCAGTAATTTGATTTATTTCCATATCTTACTTTTTAACCCCGCTGATTTATTTTATTGTCTTTAATGGTATTGTTATTAATTCTACTTCAAGAAATCCCTCTTCATCAGCATAATTTCGTGCACTTGAATAAAGATATTCAAAAGAATTCTTTACAATTCCAGCTCGTAC
>JALOCA010000024.1 GCA_023227965.1 Lentimicrobiaceae bacterium
CCACTTTTTTTGGTGATTTTGGAACCGCAATAAAAGCAAATTTTTTATTCATAGCTTTCAAATGCTCCAAAGTTATACTATTGCTGCATTTGAATGGCCTGTCAGCATCATTTTTGTCTATTAAGCCTAAAAATACATTCTTTGGTATATCTCGCAAATTTGGTAGAGCGTCCCGATTCAATCGGGAAGGTCGTGGGTTCAAGTTCCATGAGTGGCTCTGAAAAAGGCAGGCAGTCGTGAAAAATTGACTACCTGCCTTTTTTTACCTGTAAAGGTTGTGGTATTCCGCAATTTTTTTGAATAAATGTGCCCTGTCTACCCCCTGAACATTGTGCTCATGTCCGGGATATACAAAATAATCAAGTTGCTTACCTTTTTCTACACAGGTTTTCACGAATTGCAGGCTGTTTTGCCAAACTACAGTTCCATCCACAGTACCATGAATTATCAAGAGTCGGGTTTTAAGATTGTCAACATAATTCAGCAGACAGGCGTTTTTATACCCTTCCGGGTTTTCTTCCGGTGTGTCCATGTAACGTTCACCGTACATCACTTCGTAATATTTCCAATCAATTACCGGTCCCCCGGCAGTAGCGCATTTAAAAACTCCCAGATTTTTCAGGATCATGGAAATAGTCATAAATCCGCCATAGCTCCATCCGTCAATGTGAAAATCAGTAGTATCCACATAAGGCAGTGTCTTCAGGTACTTTATACCCAACATCTGGTCATCTACCTCAATAGTACCGAGATTTCTGAAAATTGCCTGTTCGAAATCCTGACCACGGTTAGATGTTCCATGGTTATCCATTGTAAAAACAATATACCCATTCTGCGCCATATAATTTAGGAACAAACCTGCATTAGCTAACCATGAATTGGTTATCAACTGACTGTGAGGACCTCCATAAACATACACAAAAACAGGATATTTCTTTGTAGAATCGAAATCCGTTGGAAAAATCATCCTGCAATATAAATTTTCATTATCCTTACTTTTAACGGGAAAAACAGATGTATTACCTAATTGATAGTCATTTAATGGATTTTTGTTTTCAAGAAGAGTTTGTAATACTTTCCCTTTGCTGTCTAAAAGCGCATATTCATTGGCGATGGTATAACTTGTGTAACTATCAACAATATAGTTGCCATTGGCTGAAACATAGGCATTATGTGTTCCTGAAATTCTGGATAGTTTACTTGTTTTTGCTTTTCTGAAGTCGAGCGAATAAATATGTTGTTCAAGGGGGTCTTCCTGGTTTGAAAGGTAATACAAATGGCTGTCGTTCTCATCGGTACCGATAAGTTCGCTCACTTCCCATTTCCCCTTTGTAAGCTGCGAAATCAGTTTCCCTTCAGTATTGTAAAGATATAAATGGTTATATCCGTCGCGGCGGCTCTGCCAAATAAAAAACTGGGGTTTTGTTTTCAGAAAATACAAACCATGTAAAGGTTCAACATACTTTTCATTTGCTTCCTCAAAAAGAGTTTTAACGAATTTACCTGTAGCTACATCATATTGATTCAGCCACATGTGGTTTTGTTGGCGGTTAAGAACCGCAATGAAGATATATTTTTCGTCGGGAGACCATGTGATATTGGTCAAAAATTGGTCAACTGGTTCTCCTGTTTGTAAATAAACCGTATTTTGAGTGGTCGTATTAAACACTCCTACTGTTACCTGGTGGCTCGTCATGCCCGCCATGGGATATTTGGTATTTTCAACAGTAGCAATCCGGGTATCAATATTTACCAAAGGATAATCCGTAACCATAGTTTCGTCCATGCGATAAAATGCAAGCAGATTGCCTTTGGGCGACCAAAAAGTTCCCTTGCTGATACCCCATTCGTTACGGTGTACCCGTTCGGAGCCAAAGACAATTTCTTTATTATTTTCATTGCTTACAGCTGTTTCTGTTCCGTTAACCGTTATGTAAAGATTGTTTTCTTTTGTAAAAGCTATTTTAAAAGATTCATTGTCAATATCAATGTTTTGTGCGTTTTCATCAAAACTATTGATAATATCATATTTTTTTGAAATAAGATTAAAACGGATTAGTTTATTTTTCTGGGTAAAGATGAATGCTTCATTATTTACCCATGTTATAAATGGGCATCTGCGAAGGTTATCAATTTTTAATTCAGATAGTTTTTCATTAATTTCGGAAAGTTTTAGTAATGTGTCTTTTTGCAATGTTTCTGCATTACCTCGTATTATTGCTTTAGAAGTAATGTATGAATATATATTGCTACTCCCTATCCACTGAAAATTTTGTAAAGATGTCGGATACAGACTCCTGTTTGTCATAAATTCTTCCGGATTTAATAATTTGCTCTGCCCTGAAAGAACAATACTCCATATTGTGAAAACTACAAAGAGTAATAATCTGATATTTTTTTGCATTTTATTAACGTTTTATTATTAAAGTGATGATAGATTTTCCGATTTATTGCAGATTTTCCTGGATTTTCAGGATTACATTTTTATTGCATTGGCTATTTCTGTGATAAGTGCAGGTGATTTTTCGATGGCGTTTCCTACAACTACCACATCGGCTCCTGCATCACAGGCATTTTGGGCTTGTTCAGCCGTACAAATACCTCCTCCCACAAAAACAGGAATTGAAATGGCACTTTTTACAGCATTAATCGTACGCGGAGGAATGGCACATTCGGCTCCGCTACCTGCATCCAAATACATCATTTTCAACCCTAACATAGCCCCTGCTATGGCTGTACATACTGCAATATCTGTTTTTTCGGAAGGAATTGGCATGGTATTACTCATATAGGCAGCCGTTGTTAGTCTTCCGCTATTTATAAGCATATAACCCGTAGGAATTATTTCAAGTTTGCTATTTTTTAATACCGGAGCTGCAATTACATGTTTCCCTATGAGGAAATCAGGGTTTCTGCCGGAAATAAGAGAAAGGAAAAGAATGGCGTCGGCGTTATTGCTGATTTGCATCATATTTCCTGGAAATAAAATCACAGGAATATCTTGTTGTTGTTTGAGCAGAAGGATGCATTTTTCAAAGGTATTTTGAGTTAAAAGACTTCCTCCCACCAAAAAAAAATCTACTCCTGCACGCAGGCTTAAACTAACAAGCTGATTAATCCTGTTTTCATCCACTTTATCAGGATCAACCAGTACCGCAAAGAATTTTTTCTTTCCTTGTACCTGTTCAATTTTTTCTGCAATACCGCCCATATTTTACCATCGGAAAATATTTTACAATAGTATAAAATTTTCGGCATTTTTAAGGTTAATAATAAAAAAACCGGCTAATATCAGGAAAGCCGGTTTTGTAAACACATGGTAATTACAGGTTAAAATTTAAATCCCATTGTCATTATGAAATTGTTGTTGTTAATTTCATTTTTTACGGGTTCTGTAAAATAAATCTTGTCGTAAAGATAATAATCCTCATTACTTTCGGTACGAACATATGCAAAATCAACGAAATAAGTCTTTTCACGGAATCCTATCCCGAACGACATTGAACGGCGTTCATAGTCGTTGATATTATTTGCATAGGGAGAGCCATACCATGCATAACCTCCTCTTAAACTCATGCTGCCAAGTCTCCATTCTGTTCCCAGCCGTATATTGTTTTGATCAGTATAACAATTATTTATTGCGTCATTGGCATCGAAAAAATCGCCGTCGTCGGAACGCAATTTGGCTTCAGAATAGTCAAGATATTCATAATCACCGCTAATTAAGCCATAATCGCCGATAATGAAGGCAATGCTTCCCATAAGACGCATAGGAGTTTCGAGGGTATATTCAAATTCACCTTCCGGTGAATTTTTCTTGTATCCCTGTGCATTATCAAAACGTGATGTCATAGAGGCACTCCAGTTGTCTTTCATCCAGTTGTAAAAAGTAGGTGTATGCACTGCGGCACCCAATCTCAAAAAATCAAACGGACGATAGATGATTCCGGCTTTCAGATTGTAGCCATTTCCTTTTGTTTCCAGGTCCTGGTGGTAATCAAACGATTCAAAATAGGGGTTCAGATCATTAATGTCCGATTCCGTATATTTTGATTGCTCAAAGTAACGGAGTTGTGGAAACCCCAGCGTTGCGCCAAAATACAGTTTGTTATCAAAGTTTCCACCAACAGATACTACCAGTTCATTTATTGAGCCATTGGTTGTAATGGATTTGGTTTGTTGCACTCCTCCATTGGGCATATCGGAATTATAATGGTATTCTCCATCGCTGATGGTATCAAAAATAAGATCGGTTTCGTATGCTAACTTTGTATCAAATACATACAAATCATCGGGATTTATTCCATCGGCATAATCTAAAAACGGAGTTAGCAAAGAAGACTTGCTGTTAAACCCGTCAATGTACATACGGTTATTAAAATTGGCAAGGCGGTTTAATCCAAAGCCAAATTGCACATTTTTCCATCCAGCCTTTTCGGCATTAGTAGAAAGTGGAAATACAAAAACAAAACCTACATTGCTGATATTCAAATTATATTTTGAATCAGAAGCTTCAGAATTGCCGAAAGTGGAGGTGGTATTCCCTTTGTAAAAAGAAGGGCTGAACGTAAATTCCGATTTTTTATATAAACCTATTCCCGCAGGATTTGTACTGAGGGTGGAAAAATCGGCTCCCAATGCTCCGAAAGCACCACCCATTGCCATGTAACGGGCTGTTCCTCCAAAGGTGAGTTGCGAATAGCGTAGAGCATCTATTTCTGTTTGTGCCTGGGTAAAGTTATAAAAGCACAACATTATACTTATTAAAACTATTTTTTTCATTTTTTTAATTATATTACGTTATACAATTACCTTCTTCTGCCTCCCGAACCGGATGATCCCGAACCACTGCTGCCAGATGACCGTGAAGGCGCGGAATATGAACCACTGTTAGAACTGGAACGCGAAGGAGCAGTGTACGAATTATTTCCTGAACTTGACCTTGAAGGGGTAAAATGATTTTTGTTTTCATTACCAGAGGAATTATCACTTGATTTCTTTACAGGTTGCGAGTAATTCTGTTGGGCTTCACGGGGAGCAGGACGAGATGGAGTATAATTGTTTGGTTGATAGGTTTTGCGTTGTCCATCAGTTGTTCTTTTTTCTGCAGGTTGGTTTATTTCTTTTCTGATTTGTTTGTTTTCTTCGGGTTTTTGTTCAGGCATTAAACGGTTACGGTATTTAGGAGTGGTATATTCATCTCTTGATCCGGGTTTTGCATAAGTTGGAGGGCTGTAAGGCTGGGGTTTTCTGTTGTCGGATTGACGCACTTCGGTTGGTTTTTTCAATCTTTCACTCTGTGGTTTTATCTCAGGTTGCGTATTACGGCTCTTTTCGTTTTGAATGATATTTTCATCGGGTTTGCTAAACCTGCCGGTATTTCCGCCTATGGGATTGGCTTTACGTTCAGTATTTGGTTTTTCTTTTTGAATAGATGTATTACGGTTTCCGGGCAAAACAGGTTCTGCTGTTTTGTTTCTTTCATTAGTATTTATTGTAGACTCTTTGCCATTTGTATTCGAAAAGCGGTTTTGCTGTTCATCCTGGATTGTCGGTTTTTGTCTTTCCGAATTGGTAGAAATATTATCAATGGTATTTTTGCGTGTTGTAGTGGAAACTTTGGGTTCAGCACCTTGTTTTTGCTTATTTTCCCGCGGATTGAGTTGGGTGTTCCTGTCTTTTTCCAAAGCAAGAGCTTTTTCATAACGTTCACCAAAATTTATATCATTTCTTCTGCCTGAACCACCGCCCGGGGTAGTTCCGCTTGTAGAACTCCGGTCTGTTCTTTGTCCATAATAATGTGAATTATAATCGTAGCTGTTGTAATAAGGGATATAGGGATTGTACCAACTACCATTATAATATCCATCCCAATAACCGTTCCAATAGCCCTGGCTGTATCCCCAGTTATACCCATTACCGTAACCCCATGGTTGGTACCAAAAGAAGTCATTATTATATGCATACGGATAAAACGGACGATACGACCAATAGTAATTAGACCCGGGATACCACCAGTTGTATCCTAAATAAATACTGGTTCCCCAACTGTAGGGATTGTAATCGTACCAATACAAATTGGTATAGTAATCGTTATAATAACTGGGATAATAATAATTGCTGTAAAAACGGCGAAGACGGGCAGAGTAAGCATAGTCGTAATAATCATCGGTATTGTAATAATAATTATTGGTGATATTATTGCCGTTTTCATCCTGGTACGATTCTGTTACCGGTTGGGATTCCTGCAATTGGCTGTTATCAGGTGTGTAATTTTCAACAGGCTGCGATTGCTCTGCTTCGTAATCACTTTCTGGGGTAGTAACATTTCTGTCTTCTACCATTACAATATGTTTTTCTTCTTTTACCTGTTGGGGCTGTTTCCTTTTCGATGAATAATAAACATCGTCATCGTTGCTTGTTGCCTGGTATGCTGTGGTGCACGATGCAAAAACCAACATTATTCCTGCCAGATATACACTTAAGGTTTTCATGGGTTTTTCCTCCGTTATTTTAGTGAATGACCTCATTTTTTGCTTTATTTTTATAATTTTGCTGCTTATAATTTCTATTTGAAATTTATACTGTTAAAAGCAAATATTATACCACAATTTAACTATGGCAAAAGAATTAACGTCGAGGAAAGAAAACTATGCCCAATGGTACAACGACCTGGTTATAAAAGCCGATCTTGCAGAAAACTCAGCTGTTCGCGGTTGTATGGTTATTAAACCTTATGGGTATGCTATCTGGGAAAAAATGCAGGCAACATTGGATAAAATGTTTAAAGATACCGGGCATGTAAATGCTTACTTTCCACTATTTATTCCAAAGTCATTTTTCAGCAAAGAAGCCAGCCATGTGGAAGGTTTCGCCAAAGAGTGTGCCATAGTAACCCATTACCGGTTGAAAAATGCTCCGGATGGCTCTGGCATTATTGTAGATGAAGATGCGAAACTGGAGGAAGAACTTATCGTTCGTCCCACTTCCGAAACCATCATCTGGGACACCTATCGTTCGTGGATTCAGTCATATCGCGATTTGCCTTTGTTGATAAATCAATGGGCTAATGTTGTACGTTGGGAAATGCGTACCCGGCTGTTTTTGCGTACTGCCGAATTCCTTTGGCAGGAAGGACATACCGCTCACGCAACCCGCAAAGAAGCCATTGAAGAAGCCGAGCGCATGCTTAATGTGTATGCCGACTTTGCCGAAAACTGGCTTGCTATTCCCGTTCTGAAAGGCATAAAATCGCCTAACGAACGGTTTGCCGGTGCTGTGGAAACCTATTGTATAGAAGCGCTGATGCAGGATGGAAAAGCATTACAGGCAGGAACTTCCCATTTTTTGGGGCAAAATTTTGCTAAAGCTTTTGATGTTAAATTCCTAAGCAAAGAAAACAAACTCGATTTTGTGTGGGCTACTTCCTGGGGTGTTTCTACCCGACTGATGGGAGCACTCATCATGGCACATTCTGATGATAATGGATTGGTTTTACCTCCCAGATTAGCACCAGTTCAGGTGGTTATTGTTCCCATTTATAAAAATGAGGAACAATTATCCTTAGTTTCAGAAACTGCTGAAAAAATTAAAAAAGCCCTTCAAAACAAGGGAATAAGTGTTAACTATGATAACAGAGACACTTACAAACCCGGATGGAAATTTAACGAACACGAATTCAAGGGAGTACCTGTTCGTTTGGCATTGGGACCAAGAGATATCGAAAACGGAACCGTAGAGGTTGCCCGACGTGATACCCTTGAAAAATCGGTTTATCAACTCACAGATATTGAAGATAAAATCGTTAATTTACTCGAAATCATTCAAAAAAACCTTTATAACAAAGCGCTCGATTTCCGCGAAAACAATACTTTCCGGGCGGATAGCTGGGACGAATTTATAAATATCATCGAAAACAAAGGTGGTTTTGTATTAGCACATTGGGATGGAACTACCGAAACGGAACAAAAAATTAAAGATTTGACCAAAGCTACCATTCGTACTATTCCGTTGAATAACAAGCAGGAAGAAGGAAAGTGTATTTTAACCGGAAAACCTTCCCACCAACGAGTGGTTTTTGCAAGAGCATACTAAAAATCTATGGAATTTCCAAATCCATATCAAAAAGAATACATTGCGCGTATTCATAAAGTAATGGATTATATCGAAGCCAACATCCACCAGCCATTGAATCTTTCGGTACTGGCGGATGTTGCTAATTTTTCACCATTCCATTTCCACCGGATTTTTTCGGCCATGACCGGCGAAACCCTGAATAATTACCTCAAACGAAAACGGATAGAAAAAGCTGCTTCGCTTTTGATTGACAACAGAGAAACTCCCATTGGCGAAATTGCTGAAATTTGTGGGTTTAACAGTCTTTCAGCCTTTGCCAGAGCCTTTCGCGAACGTTTTGAAATGAATGCCTCCGAGTTTCGTAGCAAGAAACATCCGCATCTTAGCAAGAATCGTCAAACACAAAGCAAAATCGGTAAAACGGAACCGGCATCCGAGGAGTACTTTTGGCTTATAAAACCAAACGAAAAATGGAGGTCAATTATGGAAACAAACATTCAAATTAAAGAAATGCCGGCAATGAATCTGATTTGCTGTCGGCACACCGGAGCTTTCGACCAGATTGGAAAAGCTTACGACAAAATTTTTAAATGGGCTGGTGCCAGAGGATTGCTCGACTTTCCCAAAACTAAAGGAGTAACGGTATATCACGACGATCCCAAGGTTACCGAAATCGGCAAGCTGCGCCAGAGTGCCTGCATTACCGTGGAAGGTGATGTGAAAACAGAAGGAGAGATTGGCAAACTAAGTATTCCCGGAGGAAAGTACGTGGTGGGAAGTTTTATAATCAGCCCAACAGAATTTGAAGATGCCTGGAACTCTGTATGTTTGTGGCTTACCGAAAGCGGTTACCAGCCAGCGGATGGTTATCCGTATGAGTTGTACCACAACGAAGGGGATAAATGCCCTGAAAAGGAATTTGTTGTGGACATTTGCATTCCGGTAAAACCGATGTAAGAAAGGAGAAAAAGCCACCTAAATGGTGGCTTTTTTAATGAAGGTGCCCTCCCGGGGAGATTCGCTCGTTCCGCTTATGATCCCCTGGAATGTATGTAAAAAAAAAGTTACCTTTCGGTAACTTTTTACCAGATGTGACCCCGGAGGGATTCAAACCCACGACTTTCAGAACCGGAATCTGACGTTCTATTCAACTGAACTACGGGGCCCCGTTTCTCAGTGTGCAAATTTACATAATTATTAACGATTCTGATTCCTGCATTTTTTGTAATTTTGACTCTTAAAATAAATTCTTAAAAATAAGCTTATGTTAGAAAAAATTTCATCAAAAGTTGCCCCGGGCGTAGCTACCGGCAATGATGTACAAGAAATATTCAGAATAGCTAAGGCAAATCATTTTGCTCTTCCTGCTGTAAATGTTGTTAGTACCGACTCGGTAAATGCGGTGATGGAAGCTGCAAAAGCAGCTAATTCTCCGATTATCATCCAGTTTTCCAATGGGGGAGCCATTTTTTATGCAGGGAAATCTCTTCCCAACGACGGCGAAAAAGCAGCTATTACCGGTGCAATTTCAGGCGCCGAACATATCCACAAATTAGCCGAATTATATGGAATTCCGGTAATTATACATACCGACCATGCTGCGAAAAAACTTCTTCTCTGGATAGATGGGCTGCTGGATATTGGAGAAAAATATTTTAAACAACACGGAAAACCGTTGTTTAGTTCTCACATGCTTGATTTGTCGGTAGAGCCTCTTAATGAAAATATAGAAATATGTAAAAGATACCTGGATCGTATGAGTAAAATAGGCATGACTCTTGAAATTGAACTGGGCGTTACCGGAGGCGAAGAAGACGGTGTTGACAACACAAGTATAGATAGTTCACGCCTTTACACACAACCGGAGGATGTGGCTTTTGCATGGAAAGAGCTTAGTGCTATCAGTCCCAATTTTACTATAGCTGCTTCTTTTGGTAATGTTCACGGTGTTTACAAACCCGGAAATGTTCGTCTGGAGCCTATAATTCTTAAAAATTCACAGGAATACATTCAGAAGAAATACAATACACTGGAAAAACCAGTAAATTTTGTTTTTCATGGCGGATCGGGTTCCGAACCGGAAAAAATTGCGGAAGCAATTTCTTATGGCGTAATAAAAATGAACATTGATACCGATACCCAATGGGCTTTTTGGGAAGGTGTTTTAAAATATTACCGTAAGAATGAAGGTTATCTGCAAGGACAACTTGGCAATCCGGAAGGAGCTGACAAACCCAATAAAAAATTCTACGACCCGCGTGCATGGTTACGCGAAGGGGAGAAAACGATGGTGGAAAGATTAAAAACAGCTTTCCTAAACCTAAACGCGAATAATTGCTATTAAACAAAAAAGTGCCGGAAATTCCGGCACTTTTTTTATTCATCATGTTCTACATCGAAGTTACCATTAACAGTTCCTGTGAATGTAAAATAAGAACTGGTATCGGCGAACGGTTAACCATTTGTTGTGCATAAGTGCCCATCAGCAGATTCGACATGGATTTTTCCTGTTCCGACATGATGGAAATAAGATTGGCATCAACTTTTTCGGCATATTCTATTATTGCAGTGGTAATGTTATCGGCTTCCACCTGGACGCCAACACCTTTTATCCCTTCTTTTTCTAAATGCTTCATCACTTGGCTCGAATATAACAGAACTCTGCTACGCAGTTCATCCACTTTTGAAGTCAATACACTTAATACATGAATTTCCGCATCAAAATAACTGGCTAAAGAAACAGTAAAGGGCACTTTCTGGCGGGTTTCGAGAGTGTTATCAATCGGTAAAATTATCTTTTCCAGGTTCCGCCTGATACTTCTGCCTGCCCTAATGGTAATTACCGGGCAGGGTGCTGCAGAAACAATTTTATTAGCATTGCTCCCAATCCAAAACTCTTCGAAGCCCGAAGCTCCGTGAGTACCGGCTACTATCAGAGTAGCTTCACTTTCCTTTGCCTCCATTACAATTTCGCGGTACACTTTCCCCTCTCTGATTTTAAAATCAATTGTTGACTTTCCGAGTTGAGACTTGTATTTTTTAATTAACAAACCAAATTGTTTCTGCACTTCACTTATCAGTTCGTCCGACTTACCGGAAAAAATTTCTATTTTGGTAACATTCGGATTATTAACCCAAACCATATTGATATTCAAATGGGTTTTGTTAGCAATACTGATAGCATGTTCTAGGGCATTTATAGAACAATCGGAAAAATCAATAGCTACAATAATATCTTTCATAGTTTTAATATTTTAAATAGTTAGTTGTTTTATTTACTTCAACATTTATTTGTTCTTCTTTAACCACATAGGCATTTGGAAAATCAAGAGCTATCTGTTGCAAAAAACCCTGTGCTTCAATCCGAGTTCTGAAGTCTCCTACCCTTACCTTGTAATAAGGTTCCTGAAATGTTATATATGCTTGTATATCCGGATACTTTCCGATAAATTGTTCTTTTGAATCTGTGGCTTTTCTTTTAGAGTAGTTTCCCGATTCAAAAAGAATTTGTATCCGGTATCCTTCTATTCCCGGGAATTTTTCGTTCAATAGTATCTGTTTTTCTACCAATTTTTCTACTCTTTCATCTTGAATCAGTTCAACGGATCCTGATCTTGGATTCTGGGCGAAAATACCGGAACAAACACTTGTAAAAAGACAACTCAACAGATATACTTGTAATTTTTTCATTTTATATTCCTCTTTACAAATTTTATAACGAAAAAAGTTCATTCGGTTGTATGCTCAACACGGGAATTGTAGAATTATTTATCATTTGTTGTGCCGAAGCACCTAACAGGCTTTGAATGGATGCCGATTCCTGCTCTGTCATTATCGAAACAAGACCTGCCTTTATGATTTCGCCATAGTGAAGCGTTGTATTGGTCACATTTTCGGTAGACACAGGTTCAATATATGCATGTAACCCTTTAGATGTAATATACTTAGCTGCCTGCCGTGCCACACTTTCTGTTTTACGGTTTACCGAAGCTATGTTGGTAGAAAACAACGTAAGCAGGTGCATTTCGCTGTTAAAGAAAGAAGCAAGTTGGGTGGTAAACGGTACTTTTTGTATCGTTTCGGGTGTATTGTCTATGGGTAATACTATTTTATCGAGGTTGTTATCGAATTGGAACGACTGCCGGATGGTAATAACAGGGCAGGGCGAAGATACTACTATCCTGAAAGCATTACTGCCTACCCAATATTCTTCGTAGCCGGTAATTCCATGCGCACCCGTAAGAACCAGGTCGGCATTGGAGGCTTTTGCCTGATAAGCAATTTCCTGATACACCTTGCCTTTGCGTTGCCGGTAATAGAGTTTACTTTTATACAAATCTTTTTTGTACCGTTTAACCAACTCTTCCAGATTTTCTTTAGCTTCTTCTTTTATTTCAATGCTTTTTGCTGTTTCGTAAGGGAGTAAAGTGGATTGTCCGCTAATATTATCCACCCAAACCATAAGCAAGTCGCTTCCAATTTTATTGGCAAACATAATCCCACATTCAAGGGCATGAACGGAATCCCTTGAGAAATCAATGCCAACAATGATCTTTTTCATTGTGTGAAATTTTTGTGAATAAATGATTAAGAACAGTCTTCGTATTCCAATCAAAACTTAGTAAAGATAAAAAAAAATTACATTTCACATAGTATTTATAGAAAAACACGGGTAATTTTGTAAAAATTTAAATTTCACGTAGGTTTGTTGCTAATAATTTACAAATAATGAACGAAAACCTGAATCCGGAGGGTAGCAGGCTGAGTGCCGCCGAGAAAGAGATGGAAAAGATGCTCAGACCTGTTGATTTTACTGAATTTTCGGGACAGGAAAATGTGGTGGAAAACTTGAAAATTTTCGTAAAAGCCGCCCGGCAACGTGGCGAAGCGCTGGATCATGTTTTATTGCACGGACCTCCCGGCTTGGGAAAGACTACTCTCTCTCACATCATAGCCAACGAAATGGGAGTAAATTTAAAACTTACTTCGGGTCCCGTGCTCGACAAACCTGGCGATCTTGCCGGATTGCTTACCGGCTTAGAAGCCAACGATGTACTTTTTATTGACGAAATCCATCGCTTAAGTCCTGTAATAGAAGAATATCTTTATTCCGCCATGGAAGATTTTCGTATTGATATACTGATAGAAAGTGGTCCCAATGCCCGTAGTATCCAAATTAACCTTAACCCGTTTACACTTGTTGGAGCTACTACCCGTTCCGGTTTGCTTACGGCTCCCCTTCGTTCGCGGTTTGGGATAAACTCCCGTCTTTCATATTACAATGCAGTAACGCTCGAAAAAATTATTCTTCGCTCGGCAACCATACTTAATGTCCCAATACATACGGAAGCAGCATCCGAAATAGCCCGGCGCAGCCGGGGAACCCCACGCATTGCTAACTTATTACTCAGACGGGTACGCGATTTTGCCCAGATAAAAGGTAATGGAACCATCAACATTGAAATTGCCCATTTTGCTCTTGCTGCTCTTAATGTTGACAAAAACGGACTCGACGAAATGGATACCCGGATTTTGACCACCATCATCGAAAAATTTAAAGGAGGTCCGGTGGGGATTACCACTATTGCCACGGCAGTAGGTGAAGACCCGGGGACCATTGAAGAGGTGTACGAACCTTTTCTTATCCAAGAAGGATACCTGATGCGAACACCTCGTGGGCGGGAAGTTACTGAAATGGCTTTTGTTCATCTTGGAAAAAGAAAAACAAAATCACAACCTAATTTATTCGAAGAATGAATTCAGAAACATCAAAGTTAATTCTGCTGGAAGCCGAAAAACTCGGATTTGAACACTGTGGTTTTGCCCCGTATGAATTTCTTGAACAAGAAGCTAAATATATTGATGGATGGCTGAAAAGGGGATATAATGGTTCGAAAAAATATTTGCAAGATAACTTCGAACAAATTATTGACCCGTCGAAAATTCTACCTGGAGTACAATCGGTAATAGTATTATTAAAAAGTTATTACCCACCATATCTGCAACCTGACTATTGTGCCTATAAAATTTCAAAATATGCCTACGGAAAAGATTACCATCAAGTAATGAAGAAAAAAATATCTCGTTTGTCAAATTTTATCCGTAAAAATTTTACAAATTCACATGCCAGGTCTTTTGTTGATTCAGGAAGGGTGCTCGAAAAAAAATGGGCAGTGAAGGCAGGATTGGGTTGGCAAGGAAAAAACACTCTTTTTATCAAACCAGGTGAAGGCAGCTTTTTCTTTATAGGCGTAATTCTTACCAACCTGGAACTTGATTATAATGAACCCTTTGCACAAGACCTTTGCCGGAATTGTTCCTTGTGCATCAGCAACTGCCCCACTGGTGCATTGGTCAAACCCTATGTTCTTGATGCACGAAAGTGCATTTCGTACCAAACTTTTGAACCCGGTGACGAAATACCTGAAAGTTTCAGGGGAAAAATGAACAACTGGATTTATGGCTGCGATACCTGCCAGGATGTGTGCCCGCATAACCGACATCCCTTTGTTACAACCGACAACTCTTTTATGCCAATACAAAGTATTGTAAACATGACTACTGATGATTGGAATGATTTAAACGAAAATAATTTCGATTCAGTGTTCGAAAAATCTGCAATCAAGCGCTATCCTTTGAAAACATTGAAAAGAAATATATTTTTTTTAGAAAAATAATCTACTTTTGTGTCTTTCCGACATTATCCCTTAACAATGAAGAGAATAATTTTTTACGTATTACCGATAATTTCCGGTATTATCCTTTTCGCCTGTGGGCAGAATTACGTTCCCAAACCTACGGGATATTTTCGTATTGACTTGCCAGAACATACTTACCGTACATTCGATACTACATTTCCCTATACTTTTGAAATTGGAAGGATTACTACGATCGAACACGATAAGTTTTCGCCGGAGGAACCTTACTGGATCAATATTGTTTATCCGAAATTTAAGGGCAGAATACACCTCAGCTACAAAAAAGTTGACAATAATCTGAATCAATATCTCGACGATGCATTCAAAATGGCAAACAAACACATTCCCAAAGCTAATTCCATAAAACAACGCGTCATTAACACACCTGAACACCATGTGTACGGGCTTATTTACGATATCACTGGAAGCGAAACAGCCTCAGCCTACCAGTTTTTTTTAACCGATAGCCTGCATCATTTTGTCAGAGGCGCCCTATACTTCAGCGTAACGCCCAATAACGACTCATTACAACCTGTAATAGAATTTATTAAAAAAGATGTTGAGCATATGATTGAAACTTTTAAATGGACAAATAAATAAATTGAAACATGAGAAAACTATTACTATTAATTCTTGTATTATGCACTACCGGCTTCGGAAGTTTTGCCCAGCAGCAAAAATATTCGAGAGTAAAAATTATTACCGGTGACGATGGTCTTCGTAAATTAGCCTCCCTCGGTATTCCTGCAGAGGAAGGTATACACGGTAAAGGCTATTTTATTTCTGAGTTTTCACAGGATGAACTGGCAAAAATCAGGTCAAATGGTTTTGCAACCGAGGTGCTAATTGACGACTGGCAGGCTTATTACCTCGAAAAAAACCGGCAGGAAATGCAACAGCCCCTCAATGGCGACCCTAAGTTCTCCAAAGAATGGCCTGTACCCAACGGTTTTTCATTGGGAAGCCTCGGCGGTTTTTGCACCCGTGCCGAATTTCAGGCACATCTTGATAACATGGCGGCACTATACCCTAACCTCATCACGGTGAAACAGTCCATCGGCAATACTGTTTTAAATGAGCCGATTTATTTTGTTAAAATTTCCGACAATCCAAATGTTGCCGAAGACGAACCACAGATTCTTTATACCGGGATGCACCATGCACGCGAGCCTATTGGGATGCAACATCTTCTTTATTACATGTATTATCTTCTCGAAAATTACGAAACCAACCCCGAAGTAAAATACTTAGTTGACAATACGGAAATGTATTTTGTTCCTGTTTTTAATGTTGACGGATATTATTATAATGAAACCACCAACCCCAATGGTGGGGGAATGTGGCGTAAAAATCGCACGAACAATGGTGGAGGTTCCTATGGCATTGATCTTAACCGTAATTATGATTATATGTGGGGTTATGATAACAATGGGTCATCGCCTTATCCTGACGACGAAACTTACCGGGGTACAGAAGCTTTTTCCGAACCCGAAACACAGGCTATACGCGATTTTTGCACCAGTCATAATTTTAAAATCGCCATTAACTACCACTCGGTATCAGGCATGCTGTTGTATCCCTGGGGATATACTGAAGATGTTTGTCCCGACGACCAGATATTTTATAAACAAGCCACCATTTTAGCTACCGAAAACCATTATACCTACGGACCGGCAAGCACAACAATTTACATAACCAACGGTGGTTCCGACGACTGGATGTACGGCGAACAAACTACAAAAAATAAAATTTTATCCTATACACCAGAAATAGCAGGTAGCGGATTCTGGCCTACCGTAAGCGAAATCATTCCACTTTGCCAGGAAAACATGTACCAAAGCTGGATGGCTGCCTGGTTTGTACATGGATATGGCTTTATTGAAGATGCTACTCCCGGAATAATTTCCGAACCTGACGGCTATTTGAAATTTGAGGTATCGCAACTGGGAACCGACGACTCACAGGATTTTACCATAACGGTTACCCCACAGAACAATGCCATTAGTACAATAGGAGAACCTGTAATCATTACTGGGTTACAAAGCGGGCAAAGTAAACTGGATTCTATTCCCTTTACCCTTCGCGACGATATTGCCCAGGGTGATTTAATTACCTACTTTCTCACCCTCAACGACGGATATCGGGAAATAACCGATACGTTGACAAAAATATTTGGTACCCCTGTAGTTATTTTTAACGATACCTGCGAAAATCTGAATAACTGGAGTTCTACCTACGGATGGAATACCACAAGCAGTGCTTACCATTCCGCTCCCAAATCCATTACCGACTCTCCAAACGGCAGTTATCAGAATAATACCAATTCCTCCGTCACCCTGACCACCCCGGTTGACTTAGCCCATGCCGGTTACGCAATATTAAATTTCTGGGCAAAATGGGAAACCGAACCAGGTTACGACTTTGTTCAGGTAAAAATTTCTGACGACGGAGGCGCTACATGGACACCTCTTACAGGAAAATATACCAAACCTGGCAGCGATAACCAGATTCCAGGCGAACCTCTGTACGATGGGACACAAAATGCTTGGGTAAATGAAGAAATTGACCTCGGCGATTATTTAGGAGAGGAAGTTCTCTTCCGCTTCACCCTTATAAGCGATGGAGGCGTTACGGGCGACGGATTCTATTTCGACGATTTCCAGGTCATCATTATTGATAACACTACCGGGATTGGCGAAAATAGACCCTTCCAGGCAATGCTTAGCCCGGCTATGCCTAATCCTGCTGATAATTTTACGGCTTTTGGCTATCAGGTTCCTGGCAATGCGCAAAATGCAGCTTTACAAATTTACGATATTACCGGTAAACGGGTAAAAAGTTTAATTTTGAACGAAACTACAGGGCAGGTAAATATTTCGCTGACCGATTTGCTTCCCGGAATGTATTTCTGCAAAATCGAAGGAAATAATTTCCAAACGGCTGTTAAAAAATTAATAGTGAAATAATCTATTCATAAATTTTCCCCATTGATAAAGGCTGGGATTTCAGTCCCAGCTTTTATTTTTCACCTGTTCCGCAACGGCATTTTCGTCTATTTTCATCATGCAGTCGAAATGTTTTTTGGGGCAGCGGGCGTATCCCAATTTGCTGCAAGGACGGCACTTCAGGTTTTTTACCTCTATAATTACAGCGTTTCCGGGGTTCTGCGGAAGGTAAGGATACATACCGAACTGCGGTACGGTGTTTCCCCAGATGGAAACAATCTTTTTATCGAAAGCCGCGGCAATGTGCATTAATCCCGTATCGTGTGTTATCATTATCCGTGCCTGCTTTACCAGCGAAGCCGAACCATGCAGACTGTACATTCCGCAGGCATTTACAACTTTATTGCCAAGAGCCTCCCGTATTTTTTCTCCTTTTTCAAAATCTTCTTTACCACCCAACAGTATCACCGGTTGTTCCAGCTTCTGACAAACGGCAATAATTTTTTCTGCCGGAAGAGCTTTGGTTACCTGTTTGGCTCCAATAGCAAAAGCAACAAAACCGTTCTGGTGGATTGGCGGCAGAGCATATAGATTGATTTCCTTATCTTGTGGAAGGGAGTAATCAAGACCTTTGCCATCATTTGTAACGCCCAGCTTACGGACTGCCGCAAAATAACGATCTACGATATGGACATTAGGCAGCAGGTTTATTTTAAACTTTGTGTACAAAAATTTCCGCAGATTTAATTTGGAGAAACTGCCGAAAGGTTTCCGCAGCTGTAGCAAAACGATAAACGAACGCAGGTTTTTGTGCAGGTCAACGATAAAATCGAAATTTTCGGCTTTCAGTGCAGGGACAACTTCCGTTACATTTTTACCAATCACATGAATTGCATCCAAGTAAGGATTGGCTTCCAACAGCGGAAGGTATTGTCTTTTTGTAAGATAATGTACTTCGGCACCAGGAATCTGCATTTTAAGACAACGTACCACCGGGGTGGTAAGCACTATATCGCCAATGGAGCTGAACCGAATGACAAGAATTTTAGGCAAGCAAGTACGTTTTGATCGGACAAAAATAAGAAAATCCCGCAGTTTGTAGGAAGCATTATTCATAAAGGCGGTTTCGTGGTTTATACAAGAGGGAAAACAAAGGAATGATAATGGCTTATTTTGCGCATTTTACACAATATTTTGCCATTAACAAATTAATCGTACTTTTGCACCGCATTTTTGGAGAGATGGCCGAGTGGTCGAAGGCGCACGCCTGGAAAGTGTGTAATCGTCAAAAGCGGTTCATGGGTTCGAATCCCATTCTCTCCGCTCCGGTTCAAATTGGCGGGTTTAGCCCGCCTTTTTTGTTTTATAAACCATAGCTGTGGAAAAATACCAAAACCCCAGATAGCCATGCCAACAGTATATGATACCAAATGAAATTTGGGGGAAGTTCCGGAAAAATAACTGAGAGAAAATACAAATAAAGGGACCAACCGATTGGTTAGCCCCTTTTTATTTCCAATTAAATACTAATTATTTTTTACGAAATTCATAAATTTTTTTATAGCCATAGGCAGTAGCCATAATAAGCAACATCCCTATGCCGCCACCTATTGGAGCGCCACCGCCCGGAGCAGAACCGTTGATAGGACCGCTGCCACCAGTACCTCCACCAACACCAGAATTGTTGGGATGAGGCTGACTAAAAACTATGGAAGCTATAAAAGTGAATCCGACGATAAGTAGTAATCTGATTAAATTTTTCATGTTCATAAAGTTAAATTGTTATCCAAAATATTTGTTAATATTGGTAACGGCTTTGCTACCAGTAACCAATGACTAACAACCAATATATCACTATTTAATTATTACTTTTTGTGAATAAACACTGTTATTTGTAAACACCTTAATGATATAACAACCTGATATAGTATTCAGAGGCAAACAATATAAGGAAGAGATGTCAATCTGTTTTGTAATTACCGGTTTCCCAAGTATATCGTAAACAATTATTTTTCCGTTCAGAGTTTCCTTGCCAGGATTTACATAAACCATTTTACCACAGGAATAAATGTTTACCTTATTTTCCGATGGATCGTTTATGCCATTAACCGATTTAAAATGAAGATTAAACCGATCAGGATTGTCGCCAATGGAAGCCGTGAAAGAATATGCCGGATTTTGGGTTAAATCCTGAGTGATGTTTAGTGTTTTATCCTCCAGCATAACCGGCGAACTGTTAAAATTAAGAATTTCGGTTGCCCGGAGGGTAAAATTACCATTTACTCCGGCATTTAATTGCAAAGGGATAATCAGTTCGTTTTCCATTTTTGGAAAGGTATTAATTGCCATATTTACATTATCGGTAGTAACAGTAGATAATTGCGGCACATTGGAAACAAACAATTTCCAGCAATCATAAGCATTGTCGGCTCCGGAGGTTGCATTGGCATCAAAACGGACAACGGCTTCGTCGGAATAGTTTCCGTTAGCCACTTGTAATCTTACCAATAGGTTGATATTGTAATCTTTATAAAAAGGAGTATTATTATGAACACGAATCCCATTATCCATTCCAAGTGTGGCAGAAGCCGAGGTTTTTACAAAGAAACCCTGCATCGGCGGAATATAACGGGAACCACCGCTTGCTCCAACACCTTGGTTAGAACCTTCGGCACCTAAGTAATATTTATAATTACCAACTCCAGCGTTCAGGGTGTTATCCCAGAAATAGATGGAGTTGTTCATTTCGGCAGGTTTTGTCCATCCAGATACAGCATCCCAGTCAATTGCCGAAGGATAGGGGTTACCAACCAAATTCCATCCTTCGCCTTGTCCGGTGGTAAATGATAATGGAATAGAATAAGTTCCGTCATTCAGACTTCCGGTAAATTCCAACGTTTTGGTGGTAGGAGCGCCGTTCTGATAACTGTACATGGTGGAATAGCCTTTTCCGATAGTATTCAAAGGTGTTGTTCCGGCTACATCTTCATAAAGGTTCACAGTTTCATTGTATTGTTTTAAATAACAATAACTAAAGACATCACTTGCCTGTGCAATGGAAGCAACAGGTTGCGAAATCAGATGCCATTTGTCGTTATCACCGACTAAAGCCCCTTCGATAGTCTGTTGGACATTGGCGGTTCCGGTTACGGTAAGATTTGCATTTCCCAGCAATGAAGCACCGGATTCTATGGTAAGATTATGGCAGATTCCGGCAGCCGAAAGAGTTGGGTAGTTGGTTAATCCTGCCGGGATAATAACATCAGTAGAAGCTACGGGAAGTTGTGCGTTATCCCAGTTGGAAACATCTGCCCAGTCGTTGCTGATGGTTCCGTCCCACAAACCAGCCTGACCAGTCATGGTAGAAAACGACCAGATGGGACATCCTGTGGCATCGCCTCCGCTATTGAACGGCACAACCTGCCAATAATAAGTTGTACCAAAAGTTAATGGAGCAGCAGGTGAATAGGGCGAAGTTTGAACCGTACCATTTTCGATATTGGTGGGGGCAACTGTACCACCGCCATCGGTTCCGAAATATAATTTATATCCTTGAGGTGTTCCTCCGGTAGCGCCGGCAGACCATGTAAGTGTGGTATTGATGTTTACTTTGCTGGCGGCATTGGCAGGAGCGCCGATAGTTGCCGGTTGCGGTGGCGCAACGTAAATCACAGGTCCTCTTACATAGTCTACATAAAATTTAGCAGAACTGTAAGTCGTGGTGGCGGCTATTGCCAGATAATAATTATTGCCTGCAATAGATGAAAGATCAACGACATATTCTGCCCAGGTAGCGGTAAGTGTATTGGCAATTCCAATATCGGTCCAGGTTATAAGGTCTGGCGAATATTTTACCTGTAAGGTTTGTGTTGTACCTGAATTTGTTTTTGCATAATACTTTAACGTACTACCAGTTATGATGGTAAGTTGTGGGGTGATAAGTTTTTTATCAGAAACCACGGCATAAGGAGTGTAATAAGTACATTTTACGCCCTCGTAATATTGTGAAGATGATTGTCCCCAGGTAGAAGGATCTATGCTCCAGCCCTCGGGTGGGAAACTACCTTCAAAACTTTCTCTCAAAGAACCTTCGGCAAAGGCTGTACCGCTTAAATCGGCGATGTGTGTTTCTTTGGCATTAGCAGCTATTTGCAACTGGGCTGTTTTGTTTCCTGTGGAAGTTGGCGAAAATGAAACGCTAACCGTTGCTGTCTGCCCGTAAACAAGGTTGATAGGATAAGTATTGGCATCACTAAGCGTGAATTGGCTGGCATCGGTTCCCGTAAGGGTAATATCGCCGCTGGCGATGACCAGTGAAGCCTGTCCCTCGTTACTGATGGTAAATGTTTGGGGGGTAGATGTTGTATTGGCAATAATTTCTCCAAAATTTTTGCTGGTTGGGCTCATCAGGAAGATTGCATTTACCGGAATTTCTTCCACCACTACATTATCGAGATAAATGTAATCCACATTGTAATTACTTGTCCCCTGGAAAGCAATTCTCACATTATCATAGCCGGCGCCGGTATAGGCGCTGATGTCTTTTAATTTTTCAGTCCAGGTACTTTGACCGGTTAATCCCGACCAAAGAATATTAGGATACGTATTTCCTCCATCGGTAGAAAGCAATACAGAGAAATCGCCTCCATAGGAATTTTTAAAATAAAATTTTAAACAAGCGGAAGACAATCCGGATAAATCAAGCACTGGTGTGATTAATTTTGATTGATTACCCGAAGGATTATTGGCTGTTTCAAATGCAGCACTCTTTCCTGAATAGCCTCCTGCGCTGCTTCCCCAGCCGTAGGAAGAAGAAGGTGTACGAACTTCGCTCCAGCAATCTGCTGTGGGCGGTACGCTTCCTTCAAAATTCTGGGTAAAAGGATAGGTGATATTTTTACCACAGGGAGTAGTGGCGTTGGCAATTTTTCCAGTAGAATAAGCAAAGGTGCCATCCACAGACCAGGCTTTATAATAATAGGTTGTATTTGATAATACAGGTGTATGGTTGAAAGTTGTCTGATCGCCATTGTACAGCACTGTTCCGCCACCGGTAATGGTATTTCCAGCCGAATAGGATGTGCCATTTGCAGGTGCCCCAAAAGTGTTTGAAGTATTCCATGCAACCATCACATTATCATTTGCCAGGTTTTTAGTCCAGGACAAATCAATTTCAGTAGCATTGGCGGCAGTAGCCGTAAAGGTTACGGGGTTTGCGGTATTCGAAGGTGGGGTAAACGTATATAGTGTTCCATTGGAAAGTCCCGTATTACTTGAAATATTGTTATTTGACGTTGTCGAACTTACAGTACTCAACGAAGGCGTAGCGTTTGGTGTAACGCTCAAATAATGTCCCGAACCTCCTGTAGCATCGTTCATTCCGATTGAAATTGCGGCCATGTAAAATGCAGTTGTATTTCCAAAAATGATTTCTATTTTGTTTGTCGTTTCATATAATTTTACCTGAAAATTCTGACTTGCACTACTACTAGCTTTTGAACATTTTACATTTTTCCATTGTACAGTAAAAATCCGGTTAGGAGATATTCCATCAGTAGTATACTGAATATCACCAGAATAGTTATCATCCCATAATGGTGCAACAAGCGGTTTGTAAGATGTTGATGCTAAATTATTCCCTTTTGCATGATTTGACATTGCTGTACCCAATCCTACCCAGCAATTCGTAGAAATTTTCACCTGAGTATAAGCAATTCCACAATAGTTAAATGAAAATCCGATGTCAATAGCAGAAGATAAATAATCATCTCCGGTAGTAATACCAGTGGTGGAGCCTGTGATTTCTGTGTACGTTCCTGTGCTTCCGGCAAATTGATACTCAGCAGCCGTCTGAGCCATGGTCTTTATGCCGCCAGCCAGAAACAGCAGGATAATTAAAAAAGTAAACGTTTTTTTCATATTTTGAAAATTTTATGAGTAATATTGATGAATTTTAGTGCTTTATTGTAAAATATGTTTAATTTTATTATTCAACGTTTAAATATATTCTGCAAATAAAATCTATCAGATTATATATTTCAGATTAAATACTTATTAATTGGTATATTTGTAAGATTTTATAAAATTTATATTTTTTTGTTGGTCAGTTTATTATAGCATAAATTTAGTTTCAAACTTATATTAATTTTGAAATCCAGACTATGCAGGCTCAATTGGAATGATTTTTTATTGATTGTTTAGCTTATGCGGTAGCATTCTTGTATTTATAAAATAAAGTATATAAAAGTGATTTTTTTATGATTTTTAAAAAATAAGGTTACTCATTGTAAAGAATAACCTTATTTTTTATTAATACTTTATTATAAAGATTTTATAATTTACAAAATGATTTACTTTATTATTATTTTTTTGATAATAATAGCATTATTCACATAAATTTCAGCAAAATATAAACCTTTTGTCAGATAAGAAACATTAAAGACTTTACTGTTACTTGCCACATTTGATAGTGAATAAGAACCTAATATCTGACCCTGAATATTTTTAATTTTAACAAATACATTGTTTATAATTCCTGAAGGAAACTCTAATGCAAAATATCCATCAGCAGGGTTTGGATAAACTTTAATTTCCGAAGCCATATCTCGTTCTGGTACAGAAACCTTAGGAGTAAAGTTAGCTGTTAGCGATCTGTTTGCAATGGCAGAAAATGAATATATTGAATCAGTAGATACTTCCGTTCCGTTTTCCATCCAGTTAACAAATAAATAATCAGCTCCGGGAATGGCTGTCAGAGTAACTGTTTCATTGTAGTTAAATGTACCTTCCCCTGTAACTGTACCACTTTCAACCGGATAAACATTAGCGGTTATTACAAAAGCCTGAATTTCAAAATTTGCCACCAACGAACGATTGGAAGTTACTTCAAATGAATATGTTAAGTCTGTTGATACAATTGTTCCGTTTTCTGTCCAGTTTACAAAATTATAGCCGGTGTCAGGAGTTGCGACTAAGGTTGCGGTAGAATTAGCTACATAGTTTCCGGCACCGGTGATTGTACCACCTTCTTCCGGATTGGCAATAGCAGTAACAGTGTAAGTATTTGTTTGATTTTCAAAAGTAGCCACCAACGAATGGTCGGTTACAACAATAAAAGAGTAAACAGGCGCAGTAGATAAAACTGTTCCATTTTCCGTCCAATTTATAAAATCGTATCCCTGTTCCGGTGTTGCAGTTACCGTTGCGGTATAGCCATAGCTATAGTATCCGCTTCCGGTAGTAGTACCGCCTTCAGCAGGTTCGGAAGAAGTGATAACGTTAAAAGTCTGTAACTCAAAATTAGCCACCAGGTTACGGTTAGAAGTTACAACAAACGAATACACAGAGTTATTTGACACCGTGCTACCATTTTCCGTCCATTTGACAAAGTTATAACCAGTTTGTGGTGTTGCTGTTAGTGTTGCAGTGGTATTTCCAGCATAGGTACCGGCGCCGGTAACCATACCTCCACCCGGAGGATTTGAGGTAGCTGTAATTGTATAATTTATCAAACCAAACCATTCCAGAGCATCCTCTATCGTTGAATTAATATCATTGTTATTGGTAAACTGTGAAATATCAAAACTTAGAAAATAAGATTTATAAATAAGATCATCAAGCCAAATAGCACAACCATTTCCCTTTGAATAGGCATCTCCATCGAAAGGTCCGTCTTCAAATACATAAGAACCCCAGGAATTTATCTCGGGATTGGTAACTTCATTGGCATACCATTCAGGACAATCCCCGTTCATAATTACATCAGGACTGTCAGCATAAACATTTATTTCCTCATCTGTTTCCCCTATTGGTGTTCCTGCCAATCCTTTAATGCTTCCGGAAGCAAATCCTATGGAATCAGGTCCTCCTATCCCATCGTCTCCACCAAAAATAGGTGGATTTACCTGAGCAATATATTCACCACGGATGTAAGCAGTAAAAAACTTTTTTAAAGGTTTTGCATTGGGTTCGGGATACTGCATTTTTGCCATATTATCGGATGCCAGAAATAAGTTTTTAGGAGATGTTTCGGTTCCTGAATCCAGAAAATTCATCAGAGCAACCGATAAAGTATCATGAATGGCAGAGTTACCCGATGAATTCGAATATGCAAAAATTATATTATAGCAATCCGGAAAACGATAAGAGGGATATTCTGCCCAGTTGTAAACATCGTAATCCACGCCTGCCAAATCCAACGCATTAATATATTTTGGATATTCCTTATTTTGATAATCCTGATAACCTGGTTTGTTACCCGGAGTCAAAAACAAAATATTTACACCTGCTGTTGGGAGGATTTTAAATGAGAAATATTCTGTTGGAATATTGGAAGGTAAAGTACCACGATTGTGGTTGGTAGAATTATCGGTTGCAGCAAAATAATAGCTGATGGTGCTGCTGCTTGGAATTGACGGTAACTGATAATGATAAATATTAGGAGCTTCGAAAGAAGTATGCGTCATACTTTGCCAGCCATTTCCGATGTTGTAATACAAAGTATCAGAACTTATTCCGGAAATATCGAGTATAGTAGCAGTTATTTCCGGAGTATGGTTAAAGGTATTCCAGACGTCTTCAGATGCCATTATCGGTGCCTGGGTATCTTCTCCCATGTAAAACTTAATAGCCATGTTGTTTTTCAAAAGATTGCCCGGAGGTTCTGGCCCAATGTATTGGTTATTTTCCACAATTTCACGAAGATAGCAAAGTCCTACGGTACCTTCGTCATTCTGTATGGCTACAGTGGCACTTTGTCCGTAATCATGAATGGCGGGGCTACCTGTTTGCCCGTTTGCAACATTTTTGTATTGCATGGCAATTTCTCCGTTTTCGTATAAAATCGCTTCAAAACACAAGGTTGGTGTTCCACCTGTTCCGGCAGCAAACCGTAAATTATTCCATTCAATCACACAATAACGATTGGGAGCAGTTCCAAAAGTTTGATAATAAATATTTCCAGTACCTTCATCTGCATACAAATCATCCCAGTAAACAGAGATTAATGCCGGCATTTCGGAATATCCGGGTATTGGATAAGTATAATTAAAAATATTGCCATCACTATGCCATCCGTTGGAAGGATATTCTTTATACCACTGGTTATCTGCGAGTAATAATGTACCATTAATATCCGCATAAAACTGGCTTCTGTTTATCCCATAAAAAGGAAAATCAAATCCTATGGGTATTGGTTCCGAAAAATTATCATCTCCATAAAATCCGGTTACTCCATATGTTATTGTGGAAGCACCTGTATTGCTGATTTCTATCCAATTATAAGCTGGTCCGCTTGGCTCACCACTGTCTATCCAGCGATAACTTAACGAATCCGGACCTCCGGTACCGTAATGCATAACAAGATGTGTTGTTCTCGATAAGGTATCATTGTTTGGAACAGCATCGTTTGCCAGTAACGAAAACATATTAACATGATATAACCCGGTATCAGCACTTTGCCAAGCCTGAAAATTAACCACATCCGTTGTACCCGAAGGGAATGCGCCCGTATGAGAAACAGTATCGGAATATACCATGCTTCCGGATGAATTTGTAATGATGCAACCAACAGGAAAATCAGAAGTTATGCTGGAAGTTCCATAATTTTTTATTGTAACCGACGGAATAATCGGAGTGTTTATGAGATTATGATTTATTGGAGACGTAATAGATAACAATCCTACATCGTAAGCCTCTGGTGCTCCAACTTTAACATCATCAATAACCAAAGCATAATTATCTTCAACCCACTGAATGGCAAGGTAAACATTTTGTCCTACATAAGCACTTAAATCGTATGTATATTCCACATAGCTATTCCCCAAGCCCGTAACTGATTGTAAGGTAACATTAAAGTTATTTATTGCATTGCCCGTGGTTGAAAGTTTTACATTCATCTTTTCAGTTGAAAACCACGACCTTGCATAAAATGTAAAAATATAATCTGACTGAACTGCAATCTGTGGTGTTACTATCCAATCGTTGCCATTGTTGCTGAAACAATCTACAAAGCACATGTAATTTCCGGTGTGTGCATAAGCATGATTACGTGGACGCCAATGGCTTCCGTCGTTGTTTGCATCGTAGTAAGTCCATCCTGCAGGGAATGTTTCACTTTCAAAACCTTCGTTAATAACCCACTGGGCATTTGCGAAAGTGGATAAAAATATTATCCACAGCAAAATGCCCCATCTTTTTAAGCTAGTAAATCTGTTCTCCATTTTTGTGCTATTAATATTATTACTGACTATAATTTTCTGATGCAAATAAAATCAGAAATCTTATAAAAGAGAAAGTATATACTATTTAATTGGTATATTTGTTATTACAATTTTATGATTTACTTGTTTGATTATCTGTTTCTTTCTTAAAGACAGATGGGGTGATTCCGGTATATTTTTTAAAAACAGAATTAAAGTTCGAAATGGTGTTAAATCCGGCTTCGTTGGCTATAGCTTCAATAGAATATTTCTTTGTAAACTGGATATCCGACAGCATCAGCATTGCCTCTTTTACCCGATACTCATTAATAAAGTCTGTATATTTTTTATCAAACTCTTCATTAATAATTTGCGACAGGTATGTACGGTTTGTCAATAAACGTTTTGCAAGTTTTTCGATAGATAGATCTGTCTTTTTATAAATTTTATCTACTTCGAGCAATTTTTCCAGCCGTCGCAAAACCTTTTCCTTTTCGTCTTCCGATATGGTGTTTTTTTGTTCCTCTGTATCCAAAACATTTCGTATCTGATTACGCATTTCCTTTATTTCGTGTTCTTTGCTCATTAAATCTATATTCTTTTTCACAATATATTTATAAGCAATGTTCTTTTTTCTGAGCTGAATAACGATAATAATAATAGCTGCAATAGAAAGAAGTAATGTAACTAAATAGGTTATATTTAATCTTCTCTGGCTATCTATTTTTGTTGATTGTATGTCGTTTTTAAATTTTAAAGTTAAATTTTCCTTTTCTAATTTTTCATTTAAATATTTTTCTTCAAATATTGCTATCTTTTTGGTTTTCTCAATATTGAACAAACTGTCCTTCAACCCTGCCGA
Organism: Lentimicrobiaceae bacterium; assembly: GCA_023227965.1. NCBI lineage: Bacteria > Pseudomonadati > Bacteroidota > Bacteroidia > Bacteroidales > Lentimicrobiaceae > Lentimicrobiaceae bacterium. The sequence goes on from JALOCA010000024.1 coordinate 28,781, forward strand.
TTCCAGATACACTTTGTATGCTTTATCGTTATTACCGGTAAGATGGTATATATTTGCTAATTGTTCTAATGCAATCCGTTTTTGATCTAAATCACCTGATTCTGTAAATAATTCAATACTTTTTTGACAGTAATTTTGTGCAATATTAAAATATTTTCGTTTTGTTTCTATGCGGGATATATTAAAATATACACTCGCCAAGCCATTAATATCGCTGCTTTTTTTGTAAATTTCTTCCGACTTTCTGAAATATTTCATTGCCGTAGCATAACTATTTAATTGATAATATGCGGATCCTATGTTGCTGTAATTGGAAGATATTCCATCCAAATCATTGTTTTTCTTGTCTATTTCAACAGCTTTTAGGAAATATTTCAGGGCTTGCTTATAATTTTTTTGTATATTATAAATGGAACCTAAATTGGTTAAGCATATACTATAACCCTTTGTATCATTAATTTCTTTAAAATCATTCATGGCTTCGCTGAAGTATTTGAATGATTTTTTATAATCTGATAATTTATAAAACAGCGAACCAATATTTAATTTACACCGGGCAATTTGTTGTTTATTATTATTTTTTTGAAAAATTCGTAAAGCATTAAAACTGTATTCATTTGCCTTTTCGTAATCACCAAGCCGAATATAAACTAAATTTATATTACTATATATTATCGCTTTATTATTTTCATAGTTATTATCTTTTGCAATCTGCAATGCTTTGGAAGAAAATTCAAGCGCTTTATAATTATCCCCTTTATAAAAATATTGAACAGAAATCGCATTATAACATTGCATTACATTATACTTTAAATCAAGCTCCGTATAAATTGTTACTGCTTTCCGGAGATAATCCAAAGCCAAGGTGTAATTGTTTGCATTTATGGGGTCATTAGCCATTGTTTCATAAATGTCGGCTGTACCCTTTTTGTAGCCTGTTTTAACAGTAAATTCTAATGCCTTTTGATAATAATATTTTTTTAAAAATAGCTTGTTATTATACTCATTAGCCAATTTTATATAAGACAAAACAACTACAGAATCCGATTTTGATTTATGAATTATTTTTTTTAAACTATCAACTAACTTATAGTTCTGACTAAATGCAGGTGTTATCAATATTATAAAACATATAGCTATAATCTTCTTTATACAATATTTATATATTGATAACATTGTGCAATTATATAAATTTTATTAATATAGATAATTTATTGCCTCTACCACTTGTCATGCAAAAATAGGCAACATCTTCCATTAAAAGTATCAAAAATACATAAAAAGTTGGTATTATTTTAAAAATCCGATTTAAAGGAATATTGTTGGAAATCTATGATTTAATTTATAGCCATAGCAACAATAGATTTCCACAATTATTAAAAAACATTATCTATAGTGCTATTTTTCCATTAGTTGTAAATAAAACAGAAAATCACCCCATCTCTTTCAGCCGGTCAATCCATTTTTCAACATGTGTGGGTTGAAAATCCAAAAGTTTCTCAAGCAAACATTCCATATCTGTATCCACAATCACGTTGGCTCGATGTTCAAAGCGGATAAACTGTTCTTCCACGCAATGGTCAAGAAACTGCAGCAATTGATCATAGTAACCATTGATATTCAATATACCACAAGGCTTTTCTACAAGATTTAGTTGAATCCAGGTTAACATTTCGAACATCTCGTCTAAGGTGCCAAAACCTCCTGGAAAAACCACAAAAGCATCAGAAAGTTCTGCCATCAGCGCCTTGCGTTCGTGCATACTTCCAACAATGTGCAACTTAGTTATTCCACGATGCGCCACTTCCCTTTTCACCAGATTGTCAGGCATCACTCCAATGGCTTTGCTGCCAAATTCCATCACAGTGTCAGCCAGCACTCGCATCAAACCAATATTGCTGCCGCCATACACAAGGTCAATATTTTTACGGGCAAGTAACTTACCAAATTCACGGGCTTTTTCGCGGTAAACCGGGCGGCTTCCCATGCTGGAACCACAAAATACACAGATGGTTTTCAATGTTTTCTGCTTTTTATAAGATTAAGAATACCATTGACAATGGTGAGTGGATGAGGCGGACAACCGGGAAGATAAAGGTCAACAAAATGGTTTTTAATGAAATCCCTTTGCAGCGCGAGGCTGTTTTGAAAAATGCCTCCACTTATGGCGCAGGCACCGGCAAGAATAAGTATTTTGGGTTGTGGAATTGCATCGAAAGTAGATTTTATGGCAAAATTGCTGTTCTCAACCATTGGGCCAGTGATTACCAAACCGTCGGAATGACGGGGTGATGCCGTAAATTCTATTCCGAAGCGTCCCATGTCGAAGTTTACATTTCCGGCAGCATTCATTTCCAGTTCGCAGCCATTGCAGCTTCCGGCAGATACAAGTCTCAATTTTAATGATTTACCAAAATAACCTTTGATTTCTTCCCTTATTTTTCCCGGGTCAAAAAGTGGCAATTCAGACAAAGAAGCATCCATCACCAAAGCTTCGCGGCTGTTGGAGGCAAGGTGGTAATCCGTAGTAAAGGTGATCTTTTTTGCAGGACAAACGTTTTCGCATTCGGTGCAAAAAACACATTTTCCAAGGTCGAGTCGAACGGGGTCTTTTTGTATAGCCTCTGCCGGGCAGATATTTATACATTCCTTACAGCCATCCGTGCAGGTGGAGTTTAGCAAAAGGGGTTTTCCTGAATGCTTACTGGAAATCTTTGCATTTTCGAGGTCGGGAATATATTGTTTGCCCTGGTGATATAATATTTTCAGCGAGTTACTCATGAGATAAGGTTTACAGATCGTGTCCGCAGTACGAAAGATCAAAACTTTTATTGCAAACCGGAAAATCGGAAATGTCGTTGTTGCGAACTGCTAAAGTCAGTGCCATCCAGTTGTGCAGAGATGCATCTGCAATTTTGTAATTCAGCAGATTACCATCTTGGTCGGTAATGGCGCAATGGCAAATTTCTCCTCTCCAGCCTTCGGTAAGTGAAACAGAAAAAGAATCGGATGCCAATGGCAAATTTAAATTTCTGATTTCAGATTTCTGATTTTGGTTGCTAACTAACTGTGGATCGTCCAGCATATTGCGTATATATTGCAGTGATTGTTTTACTTCTAATTGGCGAAGTTTTGCACGTGCATACACATCGCCAGAGGTAAGGGTAATCATTTCATGTGGCATTTGTACAAAATATCCAAAAGGATGCGTCTGCCTGATGTCGCGCGGCAGTCCACAGGTACGGGCAGCCATTCCCACGCTTTCAATAAGTTCTGTCTGGCGAAAGGTAACAATACCGGTTCTTTCGAAGCGGGAAAGTACACTCGGAAGGTCGAACATCTTGTAAGTCATTTCCTCAAATCTTTCTTCAAAATCCGAAAAAATTTTCAACAAAGCTTTCCGAAATTCTTCAGACAAGGGAAAGGGATTTTCGCCAACACGAATCAGTTTTTGGGCAAAACGGTTTCCACACCAGTTTAAAAAAGAATTGATAATCATCGTTCTCAAAGCCTGAAGGACAGAGCTTCCCAACTGGTAAGCCACGTCGGTACAAAGAGCGCTCAAGTCGCCGGTATGGATGGCTATGCGCTCCAGTTCAATGGCTATGCTGCGTACAAGCTGAATTTGAGGACTAACTGAAATTCCTGAAAGGCTTTCAATATTGGCAGCAAAAGCCCAGGTATGACCCACCACCGTGTCGCCGGCAATGCTTTCTGCCAACAAAGTTTTTTTAAGCAAATTATCTTCGGCAATCAACAAATACTCAATGCCTCTATGCTGGTAGCCCAGTTGAATTTCGAGATGAAGAACTTTTTCACCATCACAGATAAATCGAAAATGCCCCGGCTCAATCACTCCGGCATGGATGGGTCCAACTCCCACCTCATGCAATTCGTGGCTTTCGACGCTGTAAAAGGGATAATTAGCTATAACCTTCTCTTTATCAAAACGATTGAAAGGATAGCGCAAAGGTTTGTCCCAGGGATTATCTTTAAACCGGACTCCGAAATTTTCTGTAATTTCCCTCTCGAAAGGGTGCATTCCAAAACGGACAGCCGTTATAGATTGCAGTTCCGGATTATCTTTCAAATTCAGTTCGTGAGCGTTGACGTAAATTTTAGTATTGCTGTCGTCGGCAATGCAGCAAAGTAGCTTCAGAAAGAAATCGCCAGTTTTGTATCCAAAATAATTTACACAATGGCACCCAGTTTTGTCGAGCAAGCGGAGATTGGTTTCCAGAAATTCAGGATAGGATAAGACAGGTATTTCGCTCAGTTTTATTTTCTGGTTATTATGAAGTGTTTGGTATTTCATATTTCTTTCTCCCGGAATTATTTTGGCAGATATATCAGTGCATCATGAATGGTGGTAACAATTATTTCAGGAGGGTGGATGCCAATGTACAAAGCAAGTACAAGTAAAACAAATTGTGGCACACTTTCCCAAAAACTGATTTTTTCTGCATGTGCTCTCACCGAATCCGATACCGGCTGAAACAAAATCTTCAGAATGTTTTTTCCAAAAATCCAGATGATGAAGCACATCAGCAACAAGATAATGCAGCAAAGCCACAGGTAGCCTCCTGCAATCATCGCTTTAAAAATCATCAACTCAGTAAAAAACATACCCGAAGGCGGAATGCCTAAAATAAGAAAAAAAGCCATCAGCACCACTATTCCCCCGAAAGGGTTCATCCGGAAATATTCCCCGGCTCCGTAAATTCTCTTGGTTTTAAACATCCGGATAAACTGTGCCACCTGGAAAAATATCCCAGCTTTAGTAAACGAATGCAAGATAAGATGCAGGATTACAGCAAAACAACCCACGCCTCCCATGGCAATACCCACGGCAGAAAGTCCCATGTGCTCTACACTGGAATAAGCAATCAGCCGCTTGTAATTTTTCACTTTTATCATGTAAACGGCGGCTACGAGAATGGAAAGGAACCCCACAATCAGTAGAACATGGTCAATCCACCCCGCAAGAGAAGTTTTGGCAAAGATGAAATAAAAACGGAAGAGTGCCACAAAGCCTACGTTCATCAGTGAAGTGGAAATCATCGCACTTACCGGACTTGGAGCCACCGAATGTGCATCAATGCAGACGGTATGCAAGGGAAAAACACCCATTTTTACACTGAATCCGATGAGTATCATCAGAAAAGATATCTGAAAAAGCAAAGCGTTGTCAATATTTATTGCCTGGTTTGCCAATTTGGAAAACAAAAGATTGTTGCCGCCAAAACCTGTAGCGGCAATGTCGAGCAAAAGAATCCCAATAAACGAAAATGACAGCCCGATGGTGGAAACGAAAACATATTTCCAGGTGGCTTCGATGGATTCGATGTGCCTTTCGTGGTAAATCAGAATGGCGATGCAAAGCGTGGTGGCTTCCGCCAAAATCCACATCACAAAAATATTACCTGCAATGAAAACCCCTGTCATACAGCCAATAAATGCTATCAGCGAGCCAAGGTAAACCGAACGATGAAGTAATTTGTCCTTACGTTTTTCAAAATACACAAAACTATTGATTACTGTGGCTATGCTGGTGATAGAAAGCACGGTAATAAATATCAAAGCAAGACTGTCGGCTTTAAAATAATTCATCAAAACCACACCTTGATTGAAGAGTAAAAAAGTATTAAAAGCCCATTGTAAAACCAGAAAAAGCGATGCCGCCAGCACTTGCACTATTTTGTTTCTTACGAAAAAAGCAATGGCACTTAATGTTAATATCCCTCCGCTATACATCAGCAATTCCATAATCAATCAGATAATTTGCTTAAATGAGAAATTTCAAGGTCTTTGTAAACACTGGCTATTTTATTAATAAACAAACCAAAAAGCAGAACACTGATGAGAATATCTAATAAAATTCCCGCATTTACAGCCATCGGCATTTCTTTCCCAACCGAAAAAGAAAGTATTACGATACCATTTTCAAGAACCATATAACCAACGGTGTGAGTTATAAGTTTTTTCCGCGAAACAATCAGAAACAATCCGGTAGCTATGCCCGAGAAAGCTGCTGTAAGAAACGTTACTTTAAGTTGTGCATTCTGAAGATTAAACGAAAGAATGAAACTCAAGAAAATAAGTACAGACACTATTATCAGCGAATTATATCCTGAAATGTAAGGTTCAACTTCGCGTTTTATGTTGTTGGTACGTATTACTCTTTTGAAAAAATAAGGAACTACTATTGCTTTAAAAACCAAGGTTTCGATAAGGATTACCAAAAAATTCACCAGATTGATCTCTCTAAGAGTTAAAAATGCCACACCAAAAAGTAGAATGCCCTGCACTGCCAATAAATTGATAACTGCAAACATTCTCCCCGAAATTGCAATGTAAAACAGGGTCATTATAAATATCAGAATCAGCAGGTTTATCATACTTTCTTAATATTGATTAGTAACAATGAGCAACACCCCGAAAAATACCAGCATTGCAATAGAAATCAGGATGAGAATGGCTTTATTATTGTTTCTCAGCATAAATCTTGCACGGAACGACTCCATCAGGCCTACAGCAATGGCAAACAACATTTGCACCCCGATAAAAATCAAAATGCAAAGGATAAGCGGCATTTGTGGGGTAAGGAAAAGGTTACTGATGAGCGAACCAAAAATTACAAATTTTAGTGAGGAAGCGTACTGTATCAGTCCCAGGTCGAAACCGCTGTTGTCTAACACCATTACTTCGTGTATCATGGTAAGTTCAAGATGTGTCTTGGGGTCGTCGTAAGGCATGCGACTGTTTTCTACCATTGCCACCTGAAAAAGGGTAATTGCTGCCAGCAATCCCATAAAAACCGTGATGTAAGTATTGAAATATAGTGAATTATATATCTCCGAAAAGGATGTAAAACCGGTAAGCAGGGCAAAAGAAGCCATCAGGATAAAAAAAGCCGGCTCTACAAGCATTGAATAGAGTGCTTCACGGCTGGCACCCATCCCCTCGAAACTGCTGCCAGTGTCCATTGCACCGATAATCATAAAAAATTTTCCCAACGCCAAAAGATAACTAAAAAAAATGAAATCTCCGGGAAAGGCTATCACTGCTGTTTGATTCCCAAAAGGCAAAAGAAAAATTACGGAAACTATTGAAGCAAAATAAACTACGGGTGCTATCCTGAAAATGAAACTGGTTGTACTGCTGTAAATAGTACCCTTTTTCAACAACTTAAGAATTTCCTGCATAGGCTGCAGAATACCAGGACCTTTACGCCCACTGGTAATGCTTTTTACCCTTAGGATGATTCCGGGAAAAAACAAACTACAAACTATCAGCAGAAAAATACTCAGCATATTTTTAAAATTAAATCAGGTTAAAAACAGTAAGCAATATCAGCACCACAAGCAAAACAAAAGCAAACAATATATAATGCTGGGTATGACCCGTTTGCACAAAAGCAAGTCGTTTGAGCCATCTTTCGAGCTGTTTTACCAAAGGATTATTCAGTTTTTCCTCTATCAGATCCTTACTTTTAGTTTCGAAACTACGGACAGCAGGAAAAATCTCCGTTTCGGCAATGGGATGATACATTTCACGAATATTGGTAACTGATTTGGCAACATCGGTATAATTTTCAGCAAAAGAGGAGGCTGTATATTGCATCTTGTCTGCCAGCCCATTGTAACCGCAGCCCCATGTAGGATGAACTTCCACCCGGCGATGATGATTTACCCAAACCTTTATTCCGTAAATCAGGGTAACCAGGATGATAAAAATCAGCCCTGTAAAACTTATCTGCTGCAGATTAAATAAAGTAGATACCGGGAAAGCAATATTTGCCGGAAAAAACTGAGCAGCTACTTTCGTAAAAGGAAGGAGGAAAAACGCCGGGAAAATACCGATGCAAATGATGATTGCTCCTATAATATATTGTGGAAAAAGGGAATACCAGGTAGTATCTTTAAACTCACCACCATATTTATGACGCGGATTCCCCAGAAAAACCACTCCGAATGCCTTGGTAAAACAGAATATTGCCAGCCCTCCTATCAGTGTTAGTCCGAGAAGTGTAAGCATCAATAGTATTTTTATCATCACCCCCGCACCTATCAGTCCCTTTATCAAACCAATATAAATCAAATATTCGGAAATAAAACCATTGAAAGGAGGCAAGCCACAAATAGCTAATGCTGCGAGCAAAAACAGAGCAGTAGTTTGAGGCATCTTCTTTGCCAACCCTCCCAGCAGGTTCAGGTCTCGGGTATGGGTTTTCTGGTAAACCGTTCCGGACGTAAAAAAAAGCAGGGATTTGAACAATGAATGGTTGAAAATGTGTAACAATGCCCCTGAAAAACCAAAAAGTACAAGAACCGGATTCTTCAATCCCGAACCTATCAGCCCCAATCCGATTCCAATTCCTATTATTCCGATATTTTCGATGCTGTGAAAAGCTAACAGCCTTTTCAAATCGTGTTGTACTATTGCAACTCCAACCCCGCCTAATCCGGAAAGCACCGAAATTATTAGCATAAATATTCCAATGGCAACCAAATCAGATTGTACATGAATCAATACCCTTAAAATGCCGTATATCCCGAGTTTTATCATTACTCCCGACATTACTGCCGAAACGTGCGATGGTGCGGCAGGATGGGCATGAGGAAGCCAGGTATGTAAAGGAAAAAATCCAGCTTTTATACCAAAACCCACAAAAAATAGAAATAATAATAACAAAGGATTATGTTCGTAAAAATATATCTTTAATCCGGTAAATTCCAGCGAACCAGAGTTGATGTATAAAACAAGAAAAGCAATCATTAGGAAAATAGCACCAATGTGCATTTGCACAAAATAATTAATCCCTGCCCGGATAACACTTTCCTTTTCGTTTTCAAAAATTACCAGTAAGAAAGACGAAACTGCCATCAATTCCCACACCACCATGAATGCGAAGATGTTTTGTAACATACAAACCAGCACCATGGAAAGGTGCAACAGGTAAAAACTAAAAAAATGCAGCGATAGTTCGGTGGCTGATTTATTCTGATATTGTCTGATATATTGTATGGCATATACCGAGCCGGTAAGCATGGTAAAGTTGATAATCAGCACAAACAATGCCGAGAGATTGTCGAGGCTCAAAGCGATGGTCTGGTTCCAGAAAGTTACCGGTAATGTTTCGTTAAAGGTTTGGTCGTTGAAAAGAACATTCACTGCCGGAATCCCGCTAAGCAAAGTCAGTGCTATCACCAGCAGTAGCTGGAAGAAAGATTTTTGCCTTTTAGGAATCAAAAAAATAAATAAAGCAATAAAAGTTAAAGCGGCTATGCTCATTACAGTTCTGTTAATGGCGTACAAAGGTAAGGCGAATTTTTATTTTTTACCGCTTATCGAAAATGGATTATTGAATAAGATGAGTAAATAGTCAGAAACTGGGTGTTAGGAGTATTTGCCAATTTCTAAATAAAACTGACTTGTTTTTTAGCTAAACGACTGAAGAAAATGCCTCTCATTGCTTCTGGCTCCATGCCCGTCGCTCATTGCTCAAAACTTATCGCTCCTGACTCACAACTTTTCCCTACTTTTGCTGAAAGCTTTTTATATGAAACGCATTGCAATTTTTGCTTCCGGCAATGGAACCAACGCCCAAAACATTATTGAACATTTCATTGATAATCCGGAAGTTGAGGTATCATTCATTCTATCAAATCGTAAGAATGCTTTTGTGCTGAAACGGGCTGAAAAATTTAACATTCCGTCTTTGACTTTCAACCATAAAGAATTTTACGAAACCGAAATAATTTCCCGGCTACTAATTTATAAAAAGATTGATCTTATTGTTCTTGCAGGTTTTTTATGGCTTATTCCTGATCATATGCTGAAAGCTTTTCCCGGAAGGATTATAAATATCCACCCGGCATTGCTGCCAGGCGTTGGAGGAAAAGGTTACTATGGTATGAAAGTGCATGAGGCAGTGATGGCTTCGGGAGCCAAAGAAAGTGGCATTACAATTCACTATGTTAACGAAAAGTATGATGATGGACAAACGATTTTCCAGGCACGATGCCCGGTAGTGGCTTCGGATACAGCAGAAAGCCTTGCACAAAAAGTACATGCCTTGGAATATGCTCATTTTCCCGAAGTTATTACACAGATGCTAAAGAAAATAGAAACAATTAAATAAAAACATTCACTTCACAAACATTTATAAATTAAAAACAAATATCTATTTTTATACCTGAAATTTTGATTATACAACAAAAAGTTTGCTAAATGATTTCTGTAAAAATGAATCGAAATTTTTTCATCACACTTGCTTTTACTTTAATCTTTGTGATAAATGCAAATGGGCAAAATCAGGTTAAAGAATATTTTATCTCCTGCAATCCTGACGATTTTGCATATATTTATGCAAATTATTCTCAGGACATCTACATACCCATTACTTTGACTTATAACGGAACTACATGGAATAATGTTCAAATGCGTATTCGTGGCGATGGTTCTCGATCACTTCCCAAAAAATCGCTGAAAGTAAAGCTTAATCATACTCCCTTTGCAAATGGCCGGTTCGAGTTGAATTTTAATGCCGAATATGAAGACCAGAGCTATATAAGAGCTTTCGTAAGTAGCTTGGTGTTTAGGCAGGCAGGGCTTGCCTGTTTCCAAACAGAATTTGTAAGGCTTTATCTGAATGGCAATTTTTTAGGCTTATATAACTATACTGAAAATGTGGACGAACAATTCTTGGAAGCTCATAATTACGACTCTAACGGAAATCTTTATAAAGCAGCCGAGGATGGTTCATGCCTGAGTATTTATGATGATATTACTAATTTTTGGGAACAAAAAACCGGAAGCGGGAATAAGGAAGATCTTGTCGCTTTTATAAACCAGATCAACAATGTGAGCGATGCAAATTATCTTCAGTTTTGTGAGGATCGGATGAATTATAGCCAAATGATCAACATCATAGCTTGCAATATGATTACATCCAACCAAAGTACTTATTACCATAACTACTTTATGTATCATGATGTTAACGGCAGTAATAAGTGGGAAATGATGCCCTGGGATTTGGATAAAACCCTTTCAGTGCAATCCTGGAGAAATTACACCAATTCGTCGGCAAACTGGGTTCACGACAATCCTTTTCTTGAAAGAGCATTGCTAAATCCAACAATTTTCTCTGATATTCAAAATCGTGTTCGGGAAATTGGCAATCAAATATTCACAACCAATAATTTGTGGCAAAAAATAGACAGTGTGGTATTGGCAATTCAACCTTCTGTAGAAGAAGATGTTACCGATGATATTGAAAATGTCCAGCAATGGCTCGGCGAGGTTACTATTGAAAAAAACCATATTGCCAACTGGCTTGCTCAACTTCAATGGCAGTTCGCTCATGTACAGTCTTCTTTTGTTGCAACACGCACTCCTGGCTATCACGGTTCGGATGTTACATTCCACTGGACACCCTCGGTTGATCCCGATGGTGGCTTTGTTTTTTATCGTTTTTCAATTACAACTAATATATTTGAACCTGAGACAACTACTGTTTACGACAGCATCAGCGACACCACTTTTACTTTGACAAATCTTGCAGAAGGAAATTATTTCTGGCGTGTGTCGTCAATCAAAGATAATCAAGAAGTTGCAGGATTCGATTCGAGAAATCCACTGATAGTAAAAAACTTAACTACACTTCCTTGCTCTATCACCGAAAATACTGTTTTATCGGTAGAAAATTCTCCTTACAGGGTAAGTTGTAACGTAACTGTTGAACCGCAAGCAGTTCTTACTATTCCGGCAGGTGTTTCTCTTCTTTTTGATGACAATATGTTTCTTGATGTTAAAGGCGGTTTGGAGGTTAGCGGAACTAAAGACAACCCTGTGCATTTTAAACCTTACAATGTTGGTAGTACTTTCGACAGCCTGGTTTTTACCAGTCCTACTCAAAATATTCATTTGAATTATTTATACCTTACAGATGCCGCCATCCATGCACATACAGCGAATATAACATGGAATCATTGTAAAGTTCTGCTTGAAAACAAGCATCTTGTCGGAGAAAATGTGATTTATAGACATTATTATGGAAATGTTGAAATATACAATTCTACCTTTAACGGTAATCGCCACGGACAGGGGCTTGAATTTGGCTATTGCCAGTCAGCTATTGTAGAAAACTGTAATATCAGTAATTTCAGCGATCCTGTTGAATATATGTCTGTTGCAGAAGGATATATAAAAAATAATATTTTAAAGAATTCTTACGACGATGGCATTTATTTCGATAATGGAGATAATATTGTAATTGAGGGAAATAAAATTTTTAATTGCAGCGATAATGGTATTTCACTCGGAAATGAATTTTTTGGCACAAGCGATAACGTAATTCTCAGAAAAAATCTGATTGTTGGTTGCACAACCGGAATTACAGTCCAGAATGGAAGTTCTGCAACTTGCGACGGCAATACCCTTTATAGTAATAATACAGATGTAAAACTCCGGGAAAACAACGCCGGACTTGGTGGTGGACATTTAGACATAGTGAATACTATCTTTGCCTCTACCATCAATAATGTATTTGATGTCGATGACACATCACAGTTTACAATCTCCTATTCGTTGTGCAATACCGAAAACATCGAAGGCACCGGGAATCTTTTTGCTGAACCGCTTTTTGTTTCTCCTGCCGATAGTAATTTCCAGCTTCTTACCGAATCGCTATGTATTAATGCCGGTAATCCGGCAAGTCCTGCCGATCCCGATGGCACACGTGCTGACATGGGAGCATTCTTTTACAATTTAGGAATACGTAATGTGGTTTTTAATGAAATAAATTATAAATCAGCAAACGACTTCGACACCGGCGATTGGGTGGAACTGTATAATGCCGACGACAATGCTGCAGATATTTCAGGATGGATTTTTAAAGATGAAGACGATGCCCACACCTTTGAAATTCCTTACGGTACTATCCTTCAACCTGATGGATACCTTATTTTGTGTGCCGATTTACCACTTTTCAGGCTACAATATCCTGACATGGAAAATGCTATCGGTGATTTTTCTTTCGGGCTGAGCAGCAATGGCGAATTGATCAGGCTTTATAATCAAACCGGAACTCTGGTTGACTCAGTAGTTTATGGAATTCAAAGTCCATGGCCAACGGAACCAAACGGTCATGGATCAACCTTAGAACTTAAAAACCCGTCATACGATAATACACGTGGCGAAAATTGGTGTTCTTCGTCAAACCACGGAACTCCAGGTCAGATGAGCAGTTGTTTTGTTCATAGAATTGATGAAGTTAACAATCTTCCTTTTGAAATAAAAGTTTTTCCAAATCCTGCAGCTACCCATGTTTCCATCCAATTTAATCATTTTAGCGGTGGCAATCTGTCCATCCAGCTTTTCACAGCCACAGGAGATCAAATATTTGAAGCCGAAAAATCTTTTAACGGTTCCGGAAAAACACTTTTTGAGCTTAACCAGCTACCTGCAAAAGGAATGTATCTGCTTAGGGCTACCTTTACAAACAAAGGAATTAGCTACAGTGAATCTGTTAAATTCATTGTTTATTAGAATTTCTTGTAACTTTTTTAGAACTTAACCACTTTTTGAATAGCTACAATTGAATTATTTTGGTATAAACCAATTATATATAATCCTTTTGAGTAATTTTCCAGTTGAAGAGTGGTGGAATGGTTTCCTTTATTAAGAAACGGTAGTTTTTGGGTATATTGCAGGGTACCCACAGAATTAAAAACTTTAATTTGTAAGTTTTTCTCATTTTTTGCAAGAGAAAATAATAAATTTACATTATCGTAAAATGGATTAGGTGATATTTTTATAAGCAGATCATTTCTATCGGTATGTTCAGAAATACCGAATAAAGAATTAATTAATCCTAAGTTTCCGCCATCTGCCGCCATCCCGATTCCAGGAGAATTCGGTTGTAAAAAGTAATTCGAATCAAAGAGGGGAGTTCCTGTAATACAACCAGTATTTGCGTTATAATCAATATCATTAGTCATAGAATAACTTATAGCTATGGCGTCAGGGATTGGTCCCTGGGTAAGTAAATCATAATTAAGTATATTATCTTCGTTACCATACATTATCGAATTTATTGCAGTAATATGTCCACTGCATCCCCAGTCGTACGAATCACCAAAACGAAGTCCTACATTGTTGTTTATCATTACGCAGTGGTCAATAAGCACTTGTGGTGAATAATAACCGGCTTCGATACCTTGGTCGCAATTTTTAATCAGAGTATTATATACGGTTAAAGAGTTTGTATTGGAAGCCGCGATACCTTCATGATAGAATCCCTCAATCCAACTATTACGGACTTCGAGAATTGAGCCATTATGGTCAATTCCATCATCTTTACCAGTTATAAAGGTACAATCATCAATTACTGATGAATTGGAAGCAAAAGGATAAACGCCATAAACATAAATAGCATCGTTATCATCGTCTATGGGGATACCATCATCAGAAGGCATATCAATAAAATATGTTTTCGACATATTCAAACTACAATCATCATATTCTCCGCCAGTATCACATCTTGAAAAAACACAATTATTTATTTTAAAAGAACTTGCCAATCCTCCAACTGCTTTCCCGGGATTGTCAATGATAAATGAATTATTAATATTTAGAACAGAATGGTCAGCAAATATAATAGGCTGGCTATTTGAATGTCCATAAATGTATTCTTCATTGTTGCCTCCGTAAGTAAAAAAACTATAATTAATTGTTGAACTATCACTACCGTTTATAAACCTTAACCCACCCCAGGGCTTTTCAATATTTACAGGCTGAAATACAACAGGCGCTTGCAAAGAACCATTGATTTGAATACTTCCCTGGATTATAAAATTAACTTTTTCTTCAACATAAATTCTTACACCGCTTTCAATAGTTAATTTTGCCGTAGGTAAAATAGTGATATCCTCATCTATACGGTAAATACTATCTTTAATCCATACGGTATTTTGATATATTTCCCCGTTTTGCCGTGAAATTGGAATATCATTTTGTACTAAAACGGTTTTTTGTCCTGTTAAGCTATTTATACTAACAACAATGGTATCTGAAGCGAAAATATGTGTTATAGTGGAGCCAACGCCCCGTTTAATTTTTATAAGGGAATTTTCCAGAGATGCATTAACAGCAGAAATATGGAAAACGCCATTAACCGAATTATTAATTGTTTGATCGGCATTTCTAACTTTTACAACCATTGAAATTTGGTCGTCAGATTTAACCAAACCTGGCATTATTATTTCAGCATTCAGATTTTGTGCTGATATGTTACTATTTACGATTATAAATAATAATATAAAATAATGATATGGCTTTAACATATTTCCCTCTTTTTAATAATTGTCTGGAGTTATATTTTACACTTTCTAAAAAAAACAAGCATTTTTTTATTTAAAAATATTTACAAAAATACCATAAATTTAACTTACCATTTTATTATCTAAGTTTGTTTTGCAAAGAACTTCTGCTTTTTATCTGAGTTTGTCCCGATTAACCGAGATAATCGTTTCATTTTATTACTTTTCACTTTAATATTTTTAAAAATCGGATTGTTTGCAATTGTTATGCAAACTATTATAAATATATCAGTTACATATAACATCAACATATTATTTAAATTATGCTTCTGTTTTTAAATTTAAGTATTTATTTACTTATTTTTGTGAATTATTTTCTGTTTTATGAGAAAACTACTTTCGCCTGTACTGGCATTCGTTTTATTAAATGTATTAATTTACCTGATTTCGTGCCGTCACGACCCCAAAACTCCCTTAACTTTAGTTAGTTTCGACAGTGATGTCCAACCAGTGTTAAATTCCTATTGCGCAAAATCGGGTTGTCATGATGCTACAACTCACGAAGCCGTTGGGGGCTCAGCGAACCATTTTGCGGGGTATTCAGCTATGCCCAAAGGCGGAAGTAAGATTTCTGATTGCAATATTCTTAAAATTCAGGTTTGTATGCAAAACGGAAAACCAAACAACTAAAACTTTTTTTTAAAAAATTTTATCATGAAATGTCCATAAGGTCTATGCCTATACCAACCGATAATGATATTTTATGGATATTCCCCCGAGAAATCGGGGCAGGCTATCTTACCAATAAATTAAAAATTAATAACAGATGAAAAAAAAGAAAAGAATCTGGATTTACGCATTTATTGCTTTGGGGCTTACCTTGTTTTTTAACAATGGTTGCCAAAAGGATGATAACGATTCCAACGGGGATAAAATCGGTGCGGCCAAAGACCTTTTGAGTCTGTCCCCCGAATACCAGCCCGGCACCTATCGTAATATGGATAAGATTTTCAATACCCGCACCTTCAAACGGGGACAAAGCGTATATGAACTGCCCTGTTCTGCGCAGCCGCTGACTTCCGTAACGTATTCCCCCGATGGCGTCAAAACGTATGGCATTGATGATTTTATAGAAAGGAACAATGTTGCCGGTTTATTGATCATCAAGGACGGGCAAATAGCGCTCGAACGCTATGCCGAGGGTAATACCGAAACCTCCAGGTGGACATCATTCTCCGTTGGCAAATCTATTGTGTCAACACTTATCGGCATTGCCGTAAAGGAAGGCAAGATTGATATTCATAACCTTGTAACGTATTATCTTCCCCAGTTGCATGGAACAGCTTACGATGGAGTAACCGTCAGACAACTTTTACAGATGTCGTCGGGTGTGCAATGGGACGAAGAATACCTCGGCGGAGCAACTTCATTTGCCGATATGTGGCAATGCCTTTTGGATGGCAAAGGGGGTATTCTCGAGGTAATGTCGAAGCTGCCACGGGCGGCAGAACCAGGAACGAAGTTTAATTACAATACCGGTGAAACATTTGTGGAGGGTCAGGTGCTGAAAGCTGCCCTTGGCGGCGAATCCTTGTCGAGCTATCTGTCGCGAAAAATATGGGCTAACATGGGAATGGAATCCGACGGGTACTGGCTACTCGACTCGAAAGATGGCAGTGAGTTTGCCGGAGGAAATCTAAGCATGACTCTACGCGATTACGGCAGGTTCGGGATGTTTATGCTTAACAACGGCGTTGTAAACGGAACTTCCATGCTGCCTGCAAACTGGATATCCGAAGCCACGGTGCCTGCAGACGATTCGCCTCAATGCGGTTACGGGAAATTGTATGCGCCGGATAATTGCAGCGATTATCCCTATTCATATCCTCCTGGTTATGGCTACAACTGGTGGGCATTACCCACGGAAAACTGGGGGACATGGGAACATCTGAACGACCCGCTCTGGTGGGGCGCCGATACACTGAATGTAGTTGTCCCGGATCTTCACAATCTATCAGGTTCTTTCGTTGCTCAGGGCGTCTTTGGGCAGTTTATTGTTGTTAACCAAAAGGAAAATCTGGTTGCCGTGGTATGGAGTACATGGAAAGATACCTGGATTGACCCCAAAGAATATGAGGTTTACAGTTTCCTGAATGCAGCAGCAGCTTACCTGAAGAAATAAGGAAGTTGAATTTATTCCGTTGAAAAGATATTCCTTTGATTAAGCATTTGTTTTAAAATGCATGTGCTGATGGCTATCAAAATATCCGGCAAGCTATCTAAAAAATCGCAGCATGTTTTGCGGTCAGCGTATCAACTTCCTTGTACGAAATGCAGTCCCAAACCGGGCAAACGTGTTTACACAGCAGGCAGCCGACGCAACGCTCTTCATCCACGGAAGCTTTTCTCGTTAGGGTGTCGAATTTCATCGCCTGATTTGCACCATCCTGGCATGAAATATAACATTGCCCGCAGCCAATACATTTGGCATCGTCAACCACCGAAACTACCTGGAAACGCGTTTCAAATTCGGAAGGATCAACAATTTTCCGGGCGGCTTTTCCGATAATTTCATCCAGCGATTGGATATTCCGTTCGAGCATAAAATCGCTGAGACCTTCCATCATATCTTCAACAATCCGGTAACCATATCTTAAAATTCCGGTGGTAACCTGCAGGTTGGTTGCGCCAAGCAACAAAAAATGCAACGCATCAATCCATGTTTCTATCCCGCCAATGGCGCTGACGGGCAAACTCAACTCTTTGGAATTGTATAGTTCGGAAACAAAACGCATGGCTACCGGTTTAACCGACGGACCCGAAAATCCTGTTGCAGCCGAATGTCCGTGAATGTTTGGCAGTGGCGTAAAATTGTTGATATCAATATCGCTTATTGCCTTGATGGTATTGATGGCGGAGATAGCATCGGCTCCGCCACTTTTTGCAGCTAAGGCAACCGGAATCATATCGGTTATATTCGGTGTCATCTTTGCCATTACCGGAAGTTTGGTTGCCTTTTTAACCACTTCGGTAAAAGCGGCAACGGCATGGAAATCCTGTCCCACTTTATATCCGGCAAACGTATGCGCCATTTGCGGACACGAAAAATTCAGTTCCAGCATATCGGCGCCGGCATCTTCCGACATCTTTGCCAATTCAGTCCAATCTTCATCCGAATAGCCCATAATGCTCGAAATTAATACCTTTTTAGGATAATTTTTTTTGAGCCAGGCAATATCTTTGAGATTGTCCCCGATGGGTCTGTCGGTGATTTGTTCGGCGTTCTGCAAGCCAACAAATCTTTTATCGTTATAATTATAGGCGTTCAGTCGTGGTGAAGGGACAACGACCTTAAAACTCTTTTCAAGTCCCAGCGTTTTGTAAACAATTCCGCCCCAGCCCGCATCATAAGCTCTTGCGCACATTTCGGCATGGTAGCCCACAGGAGAGGAGGAAAGACAAAACGGATTTTCGAACCTGATACCACAAAAATTGATACTTAAATCTGCCCTCGATTTCATTGGTTGTTCCTCCTGTTTTTTAAATAATTATCAATACTTTCGGCAGTCTTTTTCCCTTCGCCGACAGCCTGTACCACCGTGGCGCCACCGTTTGACACATCGCCGCATGCAAAAATGCCGGAGATGTTGGTTTCAAAATTTTCGTTCACTTCAACGGTTCCTTTTCCTTTTGTTTTGAGGTTTTTGGCAAAGTTTACCACCTCGCAGCCGGGTTTTGTTCCGATAGCCTGAACCACCAGATCAATATTAATAGAGAATCCGGTTCCGCTTATCCGACGGGCATTCCGGGGCGTAAATTTTCCGGGTTCAATCCAGTCAATTTCCATTCCGGTCAATCCGGTTATTGTTTTTTCTTTTGCAGTGATGCCGGTTATTTGGGAGCCAGATTTAAAAATGATGTTCATGATGCGAGCCAGATTGATTTCTTCCCTGTCGGCCGGCAGTTCGTCCAAGTGCTCGAGCGAAACGAGATATACCTTTTTAGCGCCGGCGGCTTTTGCCGAAACGGCAGAATCAATGGCGACACTTCCGCCACCAATCACAGCTACATTTTTATCTTTCAGAGCTATACTTTTATTATCCGTTTTGATCTGCCGGAGAAACGAAATGTAATCAACGGCATTTGAGAAACCATCAAAAAGATCCAGTTTAAAAGCCACGGAAAGTCCGGAACTGAGAACAACTGCGTCATAACCTTCTGCCAGCAGGTTTATCGCCGCCTCGTTTGTGTTGATGGCAGATTTGTACTTTATTTCAACACCCTGGCTGAGCAGATTTTTAACATCATAAGCCAGCGCTTCTCCGGGTAACCTGAACTCAGGGATATTCCATCTGGGTACTCCGCCGGCATTGTCTTCCCGCTCAAATATAGTAACATCATAATTCCTTTTTGCCAATGCCGAAGCGCAGCCCATGCCAGCCGGTCCGCCACCGATGACGGCTATCCTGCCTTTGGTTTTCAAACTTTTATCCAATGGTTCTATGGTAAATTTTTTCCCGTATTCCGAAGCAAAGCGTTGCAACCCGCTGATGTTGATCGGATCTTCCAGCGCTTTGATACTGCATTCTTTTTCACATAGTTTTTCAACCGGACAAACAAAGGCGCAAACACTTCCGAGAATGTTGTTATTTCTTATGGTCCGGGCAGCACCTTTGTAATTATAAAATTTTATCTGCCGGATAAATTTTGCCGGATCGGTACCGGCCGGGCATCCTGCGCTGCAGGGAGCATCGAAACAAAGCAAACACCGGTTCGATTCCTTTATGGCCGCCTGCAGGCTTAATGGTTCGCGCATGCTTTTAAATTGTTCGATTTTAACAGGATCAATAGGATATTTCATGCCTTTTGCATTTAAATATAATTCGTCAATTGTTTGTAAAACTAATATAATTCTTTTTAAAATCTTTCCAAAGATAATTCTTTTTAAAAACTCATGTATATTGCACTCCATTTTTCAGATTTATCAGAAATTCACTAAGCAAAAGGAGGATTGCCCATGCCCAATCGTATTGTAGGTATTAACGAAAAGTTACCGTTTTTTGAGAGTTTGCCACTCAGTTTCCAGCATCTTACCGCCATGTTTGGAGCCACCATTCTGGTTCCGATCCTGCTGGGTATTAATCCTGCTATTGCATTGCTGATGAATGGAATCGGCACTTTAATCTATTCGTGGGTTACAAAAGGAGGAATTCCCGCTTATCTGGGTTCAAGTTTCGCTTTTATTGCTCCTACGCTGCTAATCATCTCCACACTTGGCGGTTTCAGTCATGCGCAATCGGGTTTTATCTTTTTCGGATTGTTTTTCATTATTATTTCTTTGATCGTAAAACGATACGGCATACGATGGGTTGATGTGGTTATGCCTCCAGCCGTGATGGGTGCTGTGGTTGCCATCATCGGGCTCGAACTTGCCCCGGTTGCGGCACAACAGGCCGGACTTGCTCCCAGCCCTACAGCCGTTGGACAAGTGGTTGCTCCCTTTGTTGTTTCGTCCAATGTATTGATTGTTTCCATGTTCACCCTGTTTATCGGGATTATCGGCTCCGTAATCTTCAGGGGATTTATGCAGGTGATTCCAATACTGGTAGCCGCAATTGCGGGATATCTGCTGGCGCTTGCTATGGGCATGGTCGACACGGCTGCCATAAGAAATGCCGCTTGGTTTGCCCTGCCTGAATTTCAGGCTCCTGTTTTTGATCTTAATGCCATAATCGTCATTGCTCCGGCATGTATTGTTGTTTTTGCAGAACATATCAGCCACTTAATCGTTACCGGGAAAATAACCGGCAAAGACCTGATGAAAGACCCCGGATTGCACCGTTCTCTGCTGGGAGACGGCATCAGTAATGTGTTGTCAGGATTTACCGGTTCGACACCTAACACTACTTATGGTGAAAATATCGGGGTAATGGCAATTACGCGTGTTTATTCCGTTTGGGTGATCCGGGGAGCGGCACTTCTTGCAATTTTATTCTCCTGCATTGGCAAAGTGGCTGCGGCCATTTCCACTATTCCCTTACCGGTAATGGGTGGTATAACCATGCTTTTGTATGGTGTTATTGCGGTGCAGGGCTTCCGGATGTTTGTGGAACAGAAGGTTGATTTCAGCAAAAACAGCAATATGGTGCTGGGAGCCATCACATTTGTTGTAGGCGTGAGCGGAGCCGGCATTTATATCGGTTCTGTACAACTCAAAGGCATGGCTTTGGCCGCTATCGTTGGTGTAGTGCTGTCGTTGCTTTTCTTTATTTTTGGTAAGATAGGATTGATGAATAAAGACGGATTCGAAGCGTAATTCAGTTTATTCTATGATCAAACAAAAGTGAATAATCCTGACAAGGCTCAAAGCCGGGCCAGGATTTAATCGCATATTCTCTAAGTTAAGTTGCAGCTCTAACAGTAAAAAAGGGGCAAAAATGGGGTGAATTTGGGGGTTGAGTAAATGCAAGCGGCTGATCATCAATGATGGGTTATAGAAAAG
>JALOCA010000025.1 GCA_023227965.1 Lentimicrobiaceae bacterium
ACGTGTTGAATACATCCTTCCCGACAACGATGAACCCTTGGTTGCCGTGGAAACAGACAAAGAAGCCACCGATAATACGGTGATGATGTTTTACAAAAACCCGCAGAAAAAAGAAAAAACACTGGCTGATTACCGTGAAGTGATAATGCAGGACATATATAACAGTATGTTGAATGCCCGGCTTAACGAAATCCTTCAGCAACCCGATGCTCCTTTCGTATATGCCAGCACATCCTATGGAAGCTTTATCGCCCGTACACAAGATGCCTACACCTCGTATGCCATGATGAAAGAAAACCAAATTGAAAAAGGCATTGAAACACTGCTTATTGAAAATGAAAGAGTAAAGAAATTCGGATTCACCGAAACGGAATTTGAACGGCAGAAACAGGAATTGCTTGCCCGTTACGAAAAACAAGCCAAAGAATTTAACAAAACCGAGTCGGCAAATTATACTAACGATTATGTTAATAATTTTCTTTCCCAAACAGCAATTCCCGGTGCTGTTAACCAGTTTGACCTGCTGAAAAAATTACTCCCCGGCATTCAGTTGTCCGAAATCAACAGCCTTCCACGGCAATGGATTACCGATAAAAATTTAGCTATCGTTGTTACGGCTCCCGAAAAAGAAGGTGTAAAGGTTCCGACCCATGAAACGATACTTTCTATCATAAAAAACACAAAGAACAATAAGGAAATCACTCCTTATATTGACAAATTTAAGGAAGCACCACTGGTAAACGACAACCTGCAAACCTCACCGGTAAGTAAGAAAACAGAAAATTCCGAAAATGGAATCACAGAAATTAGCCTCAGCAATGGTATCAAAATTATACTGAAACCCACCGATTTTAAAAATGACGAAATCCTTATGAAGGCTTTCAGCCCCGGTGGCAATTCGCTGTATCCCGACAAGGACATCATGTCGGCAAATTCAGCAACTACAATTATAGAACAAAGTGGTGCCGGAAAATTTGATAATGTGGAACTTAAAAAGAAACTCAAAGGAAAAGTTGTTGAAATTACACCTTATATAGATGATATTAAAGAAGGATTTAACGGAAGCGCTTCTCCCAAGGACTTTGAAACACTTCTTCAACTTACTTATTTGTATTTCAATGCTCCGAGGGAGGACACCTCAGCTATGAAAACATACATCTCAAAAACAAAAAACCAGTTGAAGTTTATCAAATCGAATCCAATGTATGCTTTCTATGATACTCTTATCCGAACTACAACCCAAAATAATCCGCGTGTAATTGTTATTCCTACAGAAGAACAGCTTTCGCAAATTACCATGAATAAGGTTTCTCACATTTACCACGACAGGTTTGCAGACGCCAGCGATTTTACCTTCATTTTTGTAGGAAGTTTTAAAAGCGATACGCTGATACCCCTGCTAGAAAAATACCTGGGAAGCCTGCCTGTAATCAACCGTACCGAAACCTGGAAAAACGTAAGTCCAATATTCCCAGCCGGAGTAACCGATGTAAGCATTCGTAAAGGCACCGAACCCAAAAGTATGGTAGGAATTGTTTTTTCGGAAAAATTCGACTGGAATCAAAAAAACAGGATGAATCTCGTTATTATCAATGAAATATTGCAAATAAAACTCATTGAAGTCATACGAGAAGAGCTCAGTGGGGTGTATTCGCCGCAAACCATGCTTACATTTGATAAATACCCCGAATCTCAATTTTCACAGATGACAATGTTTGGTTGCTCGCCAAAAAATACCAAAAAACTTAGCAAGGCTGTATTAAAAATTTTTGCCAGAATGCAGAAAAAAGGACCCTCGGAAACTGACCTCAACAAATCGAAGGAAAAGCTTATACGGGCAAGGGAAACCGACGTTAAAACCAATTCTTTCTGGTTGAACAGAATCGAAACGAGTTATTTTAACGGTGACGAACTGCAACCTATTGAAAAATATAACGAAATGGTTAATTCCATCACCGTAGGCGATATTCAAAAAGCTACTCAACAGTTCTTCAAAAAGAACCATTACGTTAGAGCCGTTTTACTGCCTTTGGAAAAATAATTTATGCGCCGGATCTTTGCTTTAGGCGAAACGGTACTCGACATTCTTTTCCGCGACGATAAGCCTGTATCGGCTACTCCCGGCGGATCAATGCTCAATGTTGCCGTTTCGCTTGGCAGGCTCGGTTTACCCGTTTACCTCATAAGCGAACAGGCTGAGGACTCAACAGCTGCATTCATCAGTAGGTTTCTCCAAAATTCTTCTGTATCACAACAATTTATTCATAAAATAAAAGGGAAAACGCCTATTGCTCTTGCTTTTCTCGACTCACAAAATAATGCGGTTTATTCTTTCTATCACGACAATCTACCTTTAAAAGAGTCAACCCCGGCGTCTCTGCCTGATATTCAGCAAACCGATTTGTTACTTTTTGGCTCTTTTTATGCATTAAAACCCCAAAACAGGCATATTATCAACCATTGCACCGGAAATTCAAAAACCGGGAAACCGTTTGTAATTTACGATCCTAATTTCAGAACTGCACATTCCAATTCCTTGCAGGAAGTTTTTTCGGTTATTTGTCAAAATATTGCTTCCGCTGATATTGTAAGGGCATCAGACGAGGACCTATTTAATATTTTCCATGAAACCGATACCCTGAAATTGGCAGAAATTATTGCAGAATTAGGTTGTAAACAACTGATTATTACGAGAAACAAACAGGGTGTAGATATAATAAACCCTACCTTACAAAAGCATTACCCCGTTCCGGAAATAAAAACAATGAGTACCATCGGAGCAGGAGACGCCTTCAATGCGGGACTGGCTTATGCTTTATTTACATTAAACCCTCAATTTCATAAAATAATACCAGACGAAAAATTCTGGGATAAAGCTATAAATATTGCTATTAACTTATCTTCAGCAGTTTGCTGTTCGTACGAAAATTACATTCCATTCGGACACAAACTTTAATCCTATTTTCTTACTATTCTTGTATTTTTGTTGGACAAAACAGAAATTCCTGTACATTTGAATTTTCTGTTTCTGTTATGAAATTAAAATGGAAACGATACTTCGATTTTAATAAAACCGAGCGGAACGGCATCCTAATTCTCATGTTAATTATCCTGATATTATTATTCTCAGGATATTGGCTACCATTGTTCGCACCATCAGGTTCAGAACTTCTACCGCTAAGTAACGAAATTGCTCCTTTAGAAAAGCAAGCCGCTGATTCAACTTGGCAGATGCCTAGTTTCAAAAAATACAAAACCACATGGGTAAACCGGCGTGAATCACTAACCCGTGCACGTTTTGTCCCGTTTCCATTCGATCCGAATAATTTACCTATAGAACAATGGCGAAAAATGGGAATGCCAGAATGGAAAATTAAAATCATAAAAAATTACGAGGCTGCCGGAGGAAAGTTTTACACAAAAAAAGATTTTAGTAAAATATATTGCATTACCGATGATGAATTTCAGCTTCTTGCACCATATATTGCTATTTCCAAGAAACTTGCATCCAATTTTTTACCTGCTGTACACGAAACTTCCGTGCCGGTAATTGTTGATATCAATTCTGCCGATACTACCCAGCTTCAAGTCTTGAAAGGCATTGGAACAACATTCGCACGTAGAATCGTCAAATACAGAAACCTGTTGGGAGGTTTTGTAAAAGAAAATCAACTGTTGGAAGTGTATGGTATGGATACTATCCGGTATAATCTTTTCAAATCTCAGCTTACTATTGACCCTTCGCATATTCAGCGGATTAATATCAATACAGCCACTATCAAAGAATTAAATAAACATCCTTATATTGATTATTTTATCGCCCGTTCAATTGTTCAATACCGCGAAAAAAACGGAAAATATACCGATGTAAAAGAAATAATACAAGCAAAATTAATTTTCGGAAGCTTATACGACAAAATAGCGCCTTATTTAACTGTAAATTAATAAATAAATGAAATATTGCATTTTACTTTGTGGATTATTGTTTTGGGGGATTTTTCTGTCGGCAGGCACATCTGAACGGGAATATTCAGAAAAAGACCTAAAAAAAGCCTCTAACATAAACAAAGCATTAATTTACAACAAACTATCTGAAAAATATCGAGGTATTGACCGTGAAAAATCGCTTGATTTCGCTCAAAAAGCCCTACAATACGCTTCCCGTTTCGGACAATATTCACAGAAAGGAACTGCTTATAAAAACATAGGGGTGGTGTATTATTTTACAGGAAATATTCCCCTTGCCGAGAAATATTACGAAATTGCCGTAGAAGCATTTCAAAAAGAAGATGATTTGCAGGGTATTGCCAATTGCTATAATAATATAGGACTTCTTTACCAGGACAGAGCAAGTTATGATACTTCTCTCTTCTATTTTGAAAAAGCCCTGGTATTGTTTCAGAAAAATAATGATAAACAAAGCATTTCTAAAATATATCTCAATAAGGGGTTAGTATTCAACAGCAAGGGAGATTATAGCCGTGCATTACAATTTTTCAGACAGGCATATGCTCTGAGTGTTACGCTTAACGATTTAAGTAGCATGATGAATTCACTAATCAACATAGGTACCGTTTATGAAACCCAGGAAAAACTGGATGAAGCCCTTACCTATTACCATAAAGCATTGCATATATCCAATGCAACAGGTGACAAACATACCAAATCAACAATATTTAGCAATATAGGTTTCATTTATTATTCCAAAGACGATTATCCACATGCAATTGAAAATCTGTATGCAGCACTTGTAATAAAACAGGAACTTGTTGATAAATCGGGGATGATAACCTGCCTTAATATTTTGGGAAACATTTATACGGGAAATAAAAAATATGATAAGGCTAACGAGTTATTTTTCCAGTCGCTAAAACTGAGTGAGGATATTGGAGAAAAGCGTAGCATTGCCATTGCATTAACATGCATTGGCAGTAATCTTATTAAAATGGAATACTATGCAAAAGCCAACGAATATTTCCACCAAAGCCTTGAAATTGCCATTTCTATTGGTGCAAAACCTGAAATCAGGAACAATTACGAGTTAATGGTTATCAGTTATGCTGCCATGAAAGATTTTAATTCCTCCGAAAAATATATCCAGTTGTATAAAGCCTATACCGATTCGCTCACAGTAAATGAAAATGTATTAGTAAGCCAGAAAAGCGGAACCGAAGAAGCATATTCTGAAAACAGTAAATATCGGAATAATAAAGGCTACTGGTTTTTTAATCCTAAAATATACATAGGAGCTACCATTATTTTGCTTATCTTTACCATTGTTTTTCTGCTTTTGCGAAAAAGGATAAAAGAAAACAAAAAACAGGTTAATCAGAATTAAAACATAAATAAATTTCGATACCCCATGCATAGCTCTTCAATAGAGAATACCACAACAATGGAAACATTAAATTACTATGGAAAAAACATTTCAGAAACCATAGAAGGAAGGGAAGCTAAGCCCAACCCTACTCCCAGAGCAGAACGACTCAGGAGCCTTTATCTCGACACTAAATCGTCAGCATCGGTTGAATTTCCGTATTGGTACACTCGGCGCTGGGAAGAACTGGATGGCGAAATACCTGTAATCAGAAGGGCTGAAGCCCTTAAAAGTGCTTTCAGCCACCTTACTCCCGTTATCTATCCCGAAGAATTATTGGTGATGGGAAAAGCATCCTATCTGCGGGGCTCTTATCCTATGCCCTGGCTATCAGAAGCCTATTTTATGGCTACTGAAGACAGAATGTACAACGATGCCATGCAGGCAGGTAAAATCAGCGCGGATACGGTTACTACTATGGGCCAGGGTGGAGGAAATGTTACACAAAGTATGGGCAACGTTCTCTCCATTGCAGGCAAATTCGGACTAAGAAAAGAAGAAATGCCTGTACTGATGAATATTGCCCGCCGTTGGTATAATAAATCCGTGGACGACATCGGACATAAATATGAACAAATGGTACCTGCTTACAAGGAAAAAGAAGCCATCATGCGTTCGGTAATTTGCATGTTCGATTCGGGTTATACCTTGCCACAGGGTCGCGAAGTTATCAATTACTATTACCCGCTCCAGTATGGCATTGACGGTATTATCGCTTATTGCCACCAACGTGCCGCCGAAATTGCCGGAAAGTACGAAATGGACAGACTCTACTTTTATAAAGCTGCAGCCATTACCCTTGAAGGAATACAAAAATGGATACTTAATTACGCCGACGAAGCTCGCTTTCTTGCAGGTTTGGAAAAAGATAAAAAACAACAACTTGAATATGCCGAGATCGCTAATCGTCTGCAATGGATTGCTTCAAAACCACCCAGGAATTTTACCGACGCACTACAACTTATCTGGACATTTCATATTGCGGTACTTAATGAAGATGCCATTTCCGGACTTTCGCCCGGAAGATTAGGAAAGGTATTGTACCCGTTTTGGAAAACTGATTTCGATAAAGGGCTAATTTCTCGTGAAGAAACTCTCGAATGGCTCGAATGTATGCGTGTCAAATTCACCGAAATTGACTGTTTTGCATCCATGGGCGTAGTAGGAGGTGTGCTTTCGGGTAATACTTTCAACAACCTGTGCGTGGGAGGGCTCGATAAAGATGGAAAAGAGGCATCTAATGAGCTGGAAATGCTTATTTTGGAATCAGGAATGCGCTGTGATACCCCGCAGCCAACTCTTTCGATGTTATACGACGAAAAACTCCCCGAAGAATTCCTGTTGAAAGGAATTGAATGCACCAAGATCGGTACCGGCTACCCTGCCTGGGTAAATAATTCCACCGCAATTGATTTTTTACTGAACAACTACGGCGAGGAGGGAATGAAACCAGAAGAAGCCCGCGCATGGTCAATAGGCGGATGCCTCGAAACTTCTCCCGGAAGCTGGATGCCTCTTGACTTCGCAGGGAAAAAATGGTTAATCCCGGGAGGTTCTGCCCCAGCAACCAGCGTAGGCGTGCATTTTATTTCTCTGCCCAAAATTCTGGAAATAGTAATTTTTAATGGCACTGACCCCCGTACCGGACAACGTATTTACCCGGAGCACAACCGAAAATTAGATTCTTACGAAGAAATTTGGACTATTTTTCAGGATTATTTCCGTCGTACTGTTGAAGTTCTTACCTTGACCAACAATATTCAACATGATGCCTGGCGCAAAATTACTCCATCGTTAGTTAACTCGTTGCTAAAACCCGACTGCCTTTCTTCCGGAAGAGACATTGGAAATCAAGGTGCAAGATACAATCGTACCTTTAATGTGGAAATTACAGGAGGAGTGAACCTGGTAAATTCGTTGGCATCCATTAAAAAAAATGTTTTTGACGAAGGACATTTTAGCATCAGCACTTTGCGTGATGCCATAAAAGCAAATTTTGGATACAAATCGGCACTCGAAACCGGATATTATTCTCTCCTTGAACAGGTAAAAAATGAAAATTTTCAATCCTGGTTAAAAATCCACAAGCTATGCATTGATGCTCCAAAATACGGAAACGATAATCCTTATGTTGACGACATCTTTAAAAAATGGACGGAATGGTTCTGCACCATGTGTTCTGATTACAAGTCGCTTTACAACAAGCCATTGTATGCCTGTATGATTTCCGTTTCCACCCATGCTCCCATGGGAGCGGTAACCCTTGCCTCACCCGACGGCAGGCTTTGCGGAACAACTTTTGCTGATGGTTCGCTTTCGGCATATCCAGGCAGCGATAAAAAAGGACCGTACGCACTTTTTAGCTCTGCCACCTGCTACGATCACTCGTTAGCCCAAAACTCTCAGTTAAATATGAAGATTCACCCCTCTGCCGTGAAAGGGAGAGAGGGCAGCCGGAAATTCCTCGAACTCATCAGGTCGTACCTTCGCAAAGGAGCTTTCCATGTGCAGTTTAACATTGTGGATTCCCGTATGCTGAAAGCCGCCCAGTTGCATCCCGAACAATACAGAGGGTTAATGGTCAGAGTGGCAGGTTTTACCCAATATTGGGTTGAATTAGGCAAGCAAATCCAAGATGAGGTTATTGCCCGTACGGAGTACGAAGAACTTTCCTGACACATTTATTATCCAATTTTTTAAACCGTTATTTTACCATGGAAAATGCCCATAAAAATTGCAGATTTTACCTTCCCGTTGACGCTTTTAAGGGTTTCTGCAAACGCGATAAAAATCGTATCAATGCTGATGATTCCTGCTGTGAAAATTTTGAACGGGCAAAACAATGCCAGAGTTGCGCCTATTTTGACCATTTAGAAGAATTTTCAGGAAAATGTATGCAACGTTTCTTTGCCTATCCCGACATGAACGCCCTAACCTGCAGCGATTTTAAATGGCTGACACAAAAAAATTAGAAGGTACCATCTTCGACATACAGGGATTCTCGGTTCATGACGGTCCGGGATGCCGGACACTTATTTTTTTAAAAGGTTGCCCGCTTTCCTGCTCGTGGTGCTGCAACCCTGAGGGCATGAATCCTTTTCCCGAAGTTATGTTCAATGCATCCAATTGCATTTCTGATTTCAACTGTGTGAAAGCATGCAAATTGCAGGCAATAACATGGGAAAATACACATCCGCTTATCCAACGAAACATTTGCCATGATTGTATAATTTTCGATTGCACCACAGCCTGTTATACCGGAGCCTTGCAAAAAGCCGGGTACAAAATTTCACTCGATCAGATTTTACAACAAATCCGTCGCGACCGGAATTTCTGGGGCGACAAAGGAGGCATAACCCTGTCGGGAGGGGAACCCTTAGCCCGACCGGAATGGGCAGTAGCAATCTTACAATACTGTTACAATGCGATGATTCACACTGCGATAGAAACATGTGGCTGTATTCCGTTTACCCATTACGAAAAAGTCCTCCCCTACCTCGACTGGATTTTTTTCGACCTGAAGCATATGGATGATGCCCTTCACAGAGAAAAAACAGGGAAAAGCAACCGGCTAATTCTAAAAAATGCCCTTAGGCTTGCAACACAGTTTACCGGAAGATTGATTTTTAGAATGCCTGTAATAAAGGGATTTAACGACAATAAAGTCCATATTTTGCAATTAGCAACTTTTATCAGAAAAACCGGAAAAAACGAAATCAATATTTTACCCTTACACCATTTAGGAAGGGAAAAATACGCTATGCTCGGAAAAGAGTATCGGGCAAGCCAAATGGAAATACCCACACAGGAGGAAATGGAAAATATCCAGGCTTGGTTCACGGCTGAAGGAATCCGTTGTTATATAGGCAGTAACACACCTTTTTGATTACACGGTTTTAGCAATCCGGTTTTTAATTTTATCCCAGCTTGGTGTAATCAGGAACGACTCTTCCATGTAGTCTATCATTGCCTGAAACTTCGAAAAAGGAAGGGCAAAAGTCAGTATGTTAGCCTGTACATACGGACGAGCCGAGGCATCAAACATCCCGATAACTGCCCGGGGACGTTCTTTACCAATTTCAAGATAGGGATAAAGAACAATGGTTGCACAACCGGCACCAAAAGGGCTGAAAGTGCTGTTAGGTTCGCTCTGATCGAAATTAGCAAGGGTAAATAGTCCCGAAAGCACATCGGGTGTTGCAAAAAATATTACAACTTCCGGATTGTCAAGCTCGCACAGCTTATCCCAGCGCTTAAACAGAATTTTTTGCCCTTGTTTTTTCAATACAGGCATGTTTTCCATTAATTTCTGCACAAGTTCGGGGGTGCGGATATAACGTTCTCCCGCTAACTCGCCGGGGATGCCGCAGGAAAGAAAATAATTAAAATTTTCGCTGATATAAGTTGAAAAACCCAGGTAGCGTTTTCCCCCAAAGCAGCCAATACTCTCAGTATTAAAACATAAAGATTCTCCTTTTCTCACTTTTGCCAAATCACCAATCAGGCAACGATGACCTTTGGTTTTTGATACCTCTATAGCCGAACCATCATTTTCCCCATAATAAAAAACTATCGGAAGTTCGGTTCCCCCGAAGTATTTTTTCCAAAGCTGCAAAAATTTTTCTTTGCGTTGTAAATCCATAATATCGGGTTAAAAAAAACAAGGCAACCCTCAGGGGCAACCTTGTCAAAAAATTATTGTATTAGTTTACTATTGATTAAGCATTACCGGCATCACCAGCATCAGAATATTTTCATCCGAATTTTCTTTTTCAACAGGGAGCAGTATGCCTGCACGATTGGGTTGCGACATCTCTATGCGAATTTCTTCCGATTCCACATTGTTTATCATTTCAATCATAAAACGGGAGTTAAATCCTATTTCCATGTCTTCGCCTTCATAATTACAGGTAAGCCGTTCTTTGGCTTCGTTGGAGTAATCAACGTCTTCGGCGGAAATCATCAGTTCTTTACCACTCATTTTCAGGCGAATTTGGTGCGTTGACTGGTTAGCAAAAATGGCTACTCTTTTAATAGAACTCAGGAAAGGTAAACGTTCGATAGTGAGGATATTGGGATTTAAAGTGGGGATAACAGCCTCATAATTAGGGAAACGTCCATCAATAAGGCGACAGATGAGGTTAAAATTGTTCCAGGTAAAAGAAGCGTTGGTAGTATTGTAATTTACTTTCACATCCGTTTCTTCGTGCATGAGTTGGTTTTTCAACTGGTTCAGCGGCTTTTTGGGAAGAATAAAGCTGGAGGAGATTTCAGATTTCACATCCGTACGTTTGTACCTTACCAGTTTATGGGCATCGGTAGCCACAAAAGTGATATCTTCCGGGGTAATTTCGCAGAAAACACCGGTCATAACCGGGCGCAATTCATCAGTTCCGGCTGCAAAAACCGTTTTTACAATGGCAGAAGCCAATAAGCGCGAGGGCAGGTTTACCGATGAAATGGCATCCATTTCAGGTACTTTGGGATAATCTTCGCCATTGTGTCCGCTGAGTTTGTATTTCCCTTCTCCGGCTGAAATTTCCACACCCTGTGTTTCTTCTGATATAGTAAAAGTTAAGGGAATTTCAGAAAAAGTTTTCAGGATATCTAACAAAATTTTGGCGGGTATAGCTATACAACCGGTTTCTCCTGCCATGGTAAGCTCCAGGCTTACACTCATAGTGGTTTCCAGATCGGAAGCAGTTATTTTTAAGGTTTCATCCTCCATCTCAAACAAAAAATCATCTAAAATGGGTAAAGTATTGTTCGAGTTAATGACCCCGGCAACTGCCTGAAGATTTCTCAACAATAAAGTGCTTGAAACAACAAATTTCATATTTCGTTATTTTTTAAGGAGTTTAAAGTAATTATTCTTTTGTGTAAAAATAAAAAAAATATAATTCCTGCGAATTGCTGTTAATAAATATTTATAAAATTCTATTCCTGCCTGTGTTTTTCAACCGTTTAATTTTTCTTTTTCTTGAAATCAAAGCGATTTTCCTCGCCTCTGAGCAAACGACGGACGTTTTTATGGTGAGTAATGGGAACAAAAACAGCAATTAGTAATGAAAAAAGCATCAAAGCTTTGTTGTCCTGCCCGAAGACAGCAATATCGAAAACAGGAAAAAAAAGGGCTGCTGTGATAGATGCGAGGGAAACATACCTCCATATTACAAAAACTACTACAAATATTACCAGAGCCACGATAAAAGCTTCCGGGAACAAAGCAATAATGATTCCTACCAGAACAGCAACGCCTTTACCACCTTTAAAACCCACATAGATAGGAAATACATGCCCGATTACTGCCAGCACTCCCAACAAAATTTTATAATAGATAAGTGAACCCTCTCCGAACATATTTTCGGGATATAACATTGCCCCTAAATATACTGCCAGCCAGCCTTTGCAAATATCGAAAAGTAACACGGGAATACCCGCTTTTAGTCCCAATACCCTGATAGTATTAGTAGCTCCGGCATTTCCGCTACCCTGTTTGCGAACATCAACCCCGTAAAACCACCTGCCCACCCATACTGCAGTGGGTATTGCCCCAACAAGGTAAGCAAAAAGTAAACCTGAAATCATTGCAAGGTATAGTCCCATATCTTTGCTGAAAATATTTATAATACTACTTTATCTTTTCCCAAAAATTTTGTCTTTTCTGTGCTGCAAAGCTAAACAGAATTTGATAATCTGATTTCCGCGAGAAAAGCCGGAAGCTGTACATAGAAATTTGGACATTGCAGACGGTATTTTTAAATGTTAACCTCGTACACTAAAGAAGTTGTCCCTATAATTTTTTCGTTGTCGTCAAACAATGGGGAATTAAACCAAGTACAAATCAAAGGTTCGCCATTTTTCTTCACATTTTCAAGCCGCAAGTATTTATCGGTGTAGGGTCCGAGAAATGATTGTTTTATTTTTTCAAGGTTTTCAGGGCTATAATTGCTAAAAATACGGTAGAAGGTGTTTTTGGTGATGGCTTCAGTCTTTGAATATCCGAAAATCCGTTCTGCAGAAAGATTCCAGTCGAGAATTTCAAGGTGAGAATCCCATTCGATATAACCCATAGAGGAATGACGAATATGGAGTGCAAGCTTGCGTTCGGAAGTTCTAAGAGCTTTTTCGATAAGTCTTTGTTCAGTAATATCGCGATCAATTCCCCTGTAACCCATCAGGTTACCTGTTTCATCGAAAAAAGGAAGCCCGGAGGTTGCGATATACACAATTTTCCCGTTTTTATGAATATTGGTATTGAGATAATTATGAAAAGAAACCTTCGATTTAACCAGATTTTCAAAGTATTGCTTTACATTTTCCCTTTTTGAGGGGGCTATAAAATGAAACGGAGTTTTCCCTATTATTTCATCAGCAGTATAACCCAACAGATCGAATACCCTTGAATTGGAGTAGGTATATCTTCCCTTAGTATCTACCTCCCAAATCCAATCGTTCACATTTTCAAGTATAGAATGAAATTTTTCCTTTAAAGCCATCAATTCTTGTGTCCTTTTTTCAACCCGTTTTTCTAACTGCGTTTTATGATAAAGTAACTCTTTTTCATCGTTTTTTCTCTGGGTGATGTCTTCCACTATGCCTTCATAATAAAGTGTTTTTCCCTTTTCATCTTTTACTACACGGGCAAACTCGCTTACTATTATTACACTACTGTCCTTTTTAAGCCATTCATTTTCCCAGTCCTTTACTTCACCGTGTTTTTCAATAGATTCAAGAAATTTTTCCCGGTTTTCGCTGTTGCTATAACCTTCCCTCCCAACATTAATTTTCAGAAGCTCATTTTTGGATTTGTAGCCCAACATACGAACAAGCGCAGGGTTAGCATAAAGTATTTTCCCTCCTTTTGTGGTTTGGTAAACCCCAATAGATAACTTTTCATAAAGATCAGCTCTCAGTTGGTGTAAAGATAATCCTGGTAATTTTCCCGTATCCATTCCTGTAATTTTTCCCAGACAAAAGTATAAAAAATAAAAGAAATTCGGGATATCATTAATAAAGCATTAAAAAACAGCTATTTGCTTTATAATTTTCCAATTCATACTTACTTAATGCCTGTTATGGTAATTTCCGTCCGGCGGTTACGGGCTCTTCCTGCCTCCATGCTGTTATCGGCTATGGGGCGGCTTTCGCCATAACCGGTAGCCCTGAGCCGCTGTGCAGCAATTCCTTTTTGCAGCAGGTATCGTATAACTGATTGTGCACGCTGTTGCGATAGTTGCAGGTTATAGGTTTCTTCGCCCGCATTGTCGGTGTGCCCTCCTATTTCCACATGCAGTTGCGGGTTAAGAGCAAGGAATGTTACCAATTTGTTAAGCTCGGTTTCCGATCCGGACTGCAGGGCAAAGGAATCAGTGGCAAAAAAGATATTATACAAGATGGTGTTGCTTCCTATTTCTATTTTTTGCAACGCCACATTTTTTTGAACGGGGTGAACGACATTTGCGGAATCATGCAGCCAAAAACTGTCAGAGTAGAACAAATATCCTGTTTTAGATACGTTCAATGCATAGTTTTTTCCCGAAGGCAGGCAAATGAAGAAGCTACCTGTGAGTGAATCGGAAAAGGCATTAAAAATCTCCATTCCGGTCTGAATGTCCAAAAGTTGAAAGTCTGCCTGCAACGGTTTGTGGGTTTTGCTATCGAAAACTTTTCCTTTGCAATATCCTACAGACAGTGGATGTGCTATTCCGGGCAGCCGAAAGCGGTAAATATCATTTTTGGTTTTTTCCCCTTCTTTGTCCGACGAAATGTAAGCATATTCCCCGGCGGCATCTACCACCATATTCAGTTCATTGCGATAGGTATTAATGGGATAGCCAATATTTACCGGCTGATGCCAACCGCCTTTCCCGTTTTTTTTCACCATAAAAATATCCATCCCCCCCATGCCGGGATGCCCATCTGACGAAAAATAGAGGGTTTGGTTATCGGGATGAATAAAAGGTGCCATTTCATTACCACCTGTGTTGACAGAATCGCCGAGATTGATGGCATTGCCCCATGAGCCATCAGGCATACGGTTGCTGATCCATATGTCGGAACCTCCTTTGCCTCCCTGACGGTTACTTACAAAATACAACGTTTTACCATCAGTGGAGATGGATGGTTGCGTATCCCAGGCTACTGAATTGCATTTATCACCAAGATTTTGTGATAAGCTCCAACCTTCTGCCCTTTTTTCGGAACAATAAATATCATAACTCCGGCTGGTTCCATACGAATAGTTATCAAATATCATGGAAAAAAACAGCAATCTGCCATCGGCAGAAATACAGGCGGCACCCTTGCTCGCATCTTCTGTTCCCGGTATAATTATTTCTTTTGCCCGGAGCCAATCGCTACCATTTGCCTCCGCAAGCATCAGTTTTTCCGCATCATCGCTGCCTCTTGGAGTTTCCCAAAAATATCTTGCACGAGTTAATAGCAATTGATGCCCATCTGCGGTGATGGCATTTACATATTCATTATCAGCAGTATTTACATTATTACCCAATGGCTCCGGATTAAATTCCACCGGATGACTAAGGGCATTCAGGGCAAAAATACAGTTACGTACTTCTTTTTCCACCTCATTGAGGTCCTTTACCCTGCTATGCTGCAAATATATTCGGAAATGTTGCAAAGCCCGGGAATAATCACCTGCTTGTTTTTCCATCGTAGCCATGGTGTAATAGACAGGAGGATAATATAAAGAATCGAGGGAGACTGCTTTATAATAGTCGGCAAGTGCAAGTTTTGTGAGACTATCGCTGCCCGTCCGGGGGATTAAAGCTGCATACACATCGCCACGCAATATCCATGCATCGGTAAAACCAGGATCGGCATATAGTGCGCGCGTGAGTTTTTGCAGTGCCTGGGCAAACTGTTGGTTATTACAATTTTTTTTGGCTTCACGATACAACTCTTCTGCTTTTTTAGAAGTAGTAAGCGGGTTTACCTGTGCATGAAGAACATTTTGCATCAGGATAAGATACAATAAGATACAAAATTTTCCCTTCATTTTATATTTTTTACAAACCTACGCAAAAATGCACTTTCAGGATTGGTAGCAGAGCAACAGTTATTTTTTTGCATTCTTCAATGCAGAAAAGTAAAATTTTTTAATGCTGTTTTTCTCATCCTACCAGTAAAGAAGTCATGGATATTGATCCCAACACCACTTTATCATTAAAAAAAGTGATGTTTTCATTCTCCCGTTGTAAACCGAGTATGTACAAGAGTGGAAGAAAATGTTCTGGAGTAGGTATTGCCATTGTTACGGCACTACCCAACGTTGCATATCCGATAAGTTGCTCGTGTGCACGTTCGAAAATGTATTTTTTCAATAAGGTATTTGCTTCCTGTGCCCAGCCATATCCTCCCTCCGGGTTATGCCAGTCTACCCTGCGAAGGTTGTGCACTATGTTGCCGCTTCCTATTATCAGCACACCCTTTTCGCGAAGTGATGCCAACTCTTTTGTCAAAGTATAATGGTATTGCGGCGGCTGATAGCCGTCGAGGCTTAATTGCAGTACGGGAATATCAGCTTCCGGGTATAAATGTTTTATCACGCTCCATGTTCCATGGTCGAGACCCCATTGCATATCGGACTGTACCTCTGTTTGTTTTATTAACTTCCTGATTTCGTTTGCCAGAACAGGATTTCCGGGAGCAGGGTATTGTACCGCATACAATGCATCGGGGAATCCTCCGAAGTCGTGAATGGTACGGGGCTTTTCCATTGCCGTAACAAACGTTCCCTTTGTTTCCCAATGTGCCGAAATACAAAGGATAGCCAAGGGCTTGGGCATGTTTTTCGCCGACATTTTCCATCCTTCTACAAAGGCATTTTCTTCAATGGCATTCATAGGGCTACCATGCCCTGCGAAAAGCATCGGCATAGTCCTATTATTTGTATGTAGTATATTCATGAGTTTATACCTATTTTTTATTGTAAGTATGATAGAATATGCAAATATCAGATTTTAATGTTTTGTCCCCCGATCCGCCATTTAAACTCTGATAATTCGAAGTATCATACAATTAATCAATGAAATAAATCATGAATTTTTCAATGACAGATTTGGGTTTATTATAAAATTTGATATTTATGGAATTACAAATTCCTTTATGTTCCGAACGGAATTATAAATTCTGTTTAGCCAACGTTGACGGTGTTGGTCGGCTTATAATTGATGTTACGTTTATTTTTGGATTTTATTTTCCAATTCGTCTAATCGGTCATTTGCAGAATGAACCATCATGGTAACACGAACGAAAGGCAACGCCAGAATTAGTAATGCAAACGAAGTAAGCAACTCAAACCAGTTGAAGTTCACAATGTTTACAATAACCCCGGTTAAACCAATCAGAGCTGCTAAAATTCCACCGGGAACTCCCAGCGGACATCTGAGTTTTTTCTTTTCTTTCATTTTTTTAAAATAATGATTAACAACTATTTAATTTATTGATTAATTCTTCTTTTGTCGGCACACTTCTGAAAACTAATCTATTGTTAATTAAAAGTGCAGGAACGGCATGTATACCCAATTTTAATGTTCTAATCATGCCCATTGGCGAACTTGCAAGACTTTTCTTCAACACAAACTTGTTTTCAAACTGTGGCAGAACTTCGTCGAGCATACGTTTCAAAATTTTGCAATTAGGACAAGTTAATGTGTAAAACATTTCGATTAAAATTGGATTTTCTCCTTCCATTTATAAAAATAATTAAATATTCATTATAAAACACGTATAAACATTTTATGTTTCACCATGTATGTAAATAATTTTTATAATTTAGGATTAACCAGCCGTTGCCTTGGTCGTTTTTTATATTTTTAGAAAAAGAAATAGTCAGAAATTGCAGGTGAAACCCCCTTTCCCTCACATACTAATTGTCTATTTATTTCTTAATCCGTAAACTGTCCTGTAATGATAGCCATATACGGTATAGGTTATTGCATCCATAAATAAGCCCGGGCGATGAAATAATGCCCAGATAAAAAATTTCCAGTATTCACCCCGTCCTTTATTTACAATCCCGATAATAAAAATTGATTTAATGAAGGCAAGCAAGTATGAAAATTCAATTTTATTTTGTTTTACGGGGCGTCGTTTATAGTCCAGTAAAAACCGACGAGCCCTTTTATAATATGGCTTTACAGAATATATATTTTTAATTATTGTTTTATAGCCATCCAGTAACTCATTGTTATCCATTTTAGGAATAAAGTTCATGGAAAAATCGGTATTATTACCGCTTGCTTCTATAGTCAATCTGTTTTCCGCCTCCATTCGTTCGTATAATTTTGTGTTTTTGGGTGCATTTAACAACCCAACCATTGCAGAAATAATCCCACTTTGCTGTATAAAGTCAATCTGCCGTTGGAAGACAGTGGAGGTATCACTGTCGAAGCCCACAATAAATCCACCCGAAACCTGCATTCCTGCTTTTTGTATTTTTTTCACACTTTGGAGCAGGTCTCTGTTTTTGTTCTGTATCTTATTACATTCCTGGAGAGATTTTTCATCGGGAGTTTCGATACCGATAAAAGTGGAACTGAACCCGGCATCAATCATCAAAGTCATTAGCTCTTCGTCATCAGCAAGATTAATGGAAGTTTGGGTACTAAACGTAAATGGATATTCGTGACCCTGCATCCATTGTTGTATAGCCGGAAGCAGATTATTTTTAATTTCTGTTTTATTTCCAATAAAATTATCATCAACAATAGATACCGGACCGCGCCAATTCAAATTATACAACGTATTCAATTCTTCCAATATCTGGCTGGTATCTTTCATCCTTACTTTATGCCCGAGAAGCGAAGTAATTTCGCAAAAATCACATGCAAAGGGACATCCACGGGTAACCTGGATATTCATAAAGGCATAGTCCTTCTTCGATAATAAATAGAAATCGGGTATGGGAGTTAAAGTAATATCGGCAAATGCATCGGTTTTATAAATTCTTTGAGGAGTTTGCCCGTTTTCCAAATCTTTCAAAAACGGGGGCAGAGTAATCTCCGCTTCATTCAATATAAAATGATCAATTTGAGGATAGTTGCTATATTCTTGTGTAAAAAGAGGTCCACCCGCAACAATTTTCACTTTATGCTTCATGCATTCTTCTATAACCCTTTTTACCGACTCCTTTTGTATGTACATGGCACTGATAAAGACATAGTCAGCCCAGGCGAAATCACTTGCTTGCAGTGCAGATACATTCATATCAACCAGTCTTTTCTGCCATGTTGAAGGGAGCATTGCCGATACGGTAATTAATCCCAGAGGAGGTACGGCAGCCTTCTTGGAAATAAAACGCAAAGCATGTCTGAAACTCCAGAACGAATCGGGATATTGAGGGTATACCATTAAAATATTCATCGTTTTTTAATTAAGAATAAAACTTTACAAAGTTAATTCTCAATAATTTTTTTTTTAAAAAAAAGGGATTAACAGAAGATAATCAGGGATAAAACCCGCCATATAGTGGTTAATATCACAATGTAAAGATAAGTGGTATTTATCCCCCTAAAGATTAAAGCGTTTCTTTCAGCTTCAACAGATACTGGCGTGAAACCGGAATAAGTTCATCAAATCCTTTGATGGTCAGCCAGTGGTTATTGTAATTCTTGTTGAGTCGTTCAATATAATATGTATTTACAATACATATTCTATGGCAACGAATAAAATTGGAATAGGGCTTTATCTGTTGCTCAACATTTTTAAGGGTATTCCTTATGAGTTTCTTTTTAAAAGTATCGCCTTCCTTATGTATAATTTCCACATAGTTATCGGCGGATTTAATGAAAACAACATCCGCAATAAGAAGGTCTAATTTTTCGCCGCTGTTCTCCGAAATAAATGTTATGTTTTTGTTCAAGTAATTTTCTTCGTATTTTTCGATTTGTTTTTGTATCATTTTTCTTTCTAAAACAAGTGCTTCGTTTTGCTGCTTTAATTTCTTAACCACATCATATAGCCATAAAACTACAGGCGGTGCAAGACAAATCAAAGCCACCTTAAACATTATATAAAAGGTAATACTTACAAATCCCACATAATGCAGATAAAAGGCAAAAGCGACCGAATTTAATGCCAATATCATGAAACCGCCCATATTAGAAGGCAAAATTGATTCAAGTCTGTTTTGGTTATAGTTTTGAATGAGCCAGGGATAAACCAATCTCACCAGTACCATGAACAAAAAGACAATTGCCCCTAACCCGGCGACAAATAGTAAGCTGTTGTTAAAATCAAACCCGTGAAGTGGAAAGGGTTGAAAAAAAAGAACAAATAAAAACACACCCAAACTGATACTGAACAAAAGTCCCAGCTCTTCTTTCAATAAATATAGTAATTGGTTTAGTTTTTTGCTC
Source organism: Lentimicrobiaceae bacterium (assembly GCA_023227965.1). Taxonomy (NCBI): domain Bacteria; kingdom Pseudomonadati; phylum Bacteroidota; class Bacteroidia; order Bacteroidales; family Lentimicrobiaceae; species Lentimicrobiaceae bacterium. The sequence continues at coordinate 19,762 of JALOCA010000025.1, forward strand.
ATCACTGAAAACTAATTAAAATTCGGATTTTTACATCCCGGGTATTTTAAATGATTAAGACCGTTATAAAAGTTGTGTTCTATTTATATTTCGACTCGCTCAATACTAATCATTTAAAAACATACAAAAATAACTGATTTTTTTGTTAAATTTCACCTGTCGTATCTAAAATCCAATAATTAAATTCTGTTCTACCTGGAGAGCAACAATTTTTATTATTCACTAATTAACCCATTAGATAGCCAGCACATTATCCCTTCTTCTCCATCCTGCTTACTTTCAAAACTCCCTTGAGTTTTTTCAATTGACGATAAAGAGTATCCAACTGCTTACGGTCCTTTACATACACAGTAAAATAGCCTTCAAACTTGCCACCTTTGGACGTTATTTGCATAGAACGAATATTCACATGCATTTCGTCGGAAATAAGGTTGGTAATGTTGCTGAGCATTCCCACTTCGTCAACACCTATTATACGAATATCGGCAAGAAAAGCAGTAAGCGTACCAGGGTGCCCCCAACATGCGGTAGTTACGCGGTAGCCATAGCGATTCCGCATTTGCAAGGCGTTAGGACAATCGGCACGATGGATAGTGATGCCTTTCTCCACAGTAATGAAACCAAAAATTTCGTCTCCATACACCGGACTACAACATTTTGCCTTTTTAAAATCGCTGATTTCGGAAGTATCGTTGATTATTACAACCACTTTCGATAAATCTTCTTCCCGTTCGGGCGTTTTTTCCGGTTCTGGTTTTTCAACCGTTTTTTCCGGTTCAACTTTGGGTGCAGACAGAAAAACTTCTTTTATTTCGGTGATGTCAATTTTCCCGGAACCAATGTCCTGGTAAAGTACAAGCGGGCCAGCCAATCTGAAAAAGGCAACCAGTTTGTTTATATTTTCGTCGTTAAACTGGAGTTTTAATTGGGAAAGCTTGCGGGCAAGCATATCTTTGCCCATATTGGCATCCTTACTGAAGAGTTGCTCTTTCAGAGTGCGTTTTATCTTTTGTTTTACCCTAGGTGATACCACCCAGTTAAGCCAGTCAATATTCGGTTTCTGGTTTTTGGAAGTAATGACCTCTACCTTGTCACCGTTTTTCAGTACATGTTTAATGGGAACAATTTTACCATTTACCAATGCGCCGGTACATTTCGAACCTATGATTGTGTGAATGTCGAAGGCAAAATCGAGAACGGTAGCTCCGGAAGGAAGTTTTTTTAAATCGCCATCAGGGGTGAAAACATACACATCACTCGAAAATGTTTTTAGTTTGTTAAGGTCGTTGAGGTCTTTTTCGTCGGAAAGGGGCTTATCGAGCATTTCTCTTATCTTTCGCATCCATTGGTCGCCTTCGTCGCGGTTGCTCGCTTCTTTGTACTTCCAATGAGCGGCATGGCCTTTTTCGGCTTCTTCATCCATTCGCCGCGTACGGATTTGTACCTCCACAAATTTTCCCCGAGGTCCCATAACCGTAATATGCAACGATTCATACCCGTTCAATTTGGGGATGGTTATCCAGTCGCGTAAACGCAGGGTATCGGGTTTATAAATATTGGTAATAACGGTATAAACTCTCCAGCAATCCTCTTTTTCTTTTTTTAACTCCGATTCTATAATAATACGAATGGCGAACAAGTCGTAAACCTGATTAAAATCAAGATGCTGCTTTTGCATCTTGTTCCATACAGAAGGGATGGATTTGGTGCGGCTTTTTATTTCGTAAGTATAACCTGATATGTCCAGTTCTTTGCGTATGGGTTCAACAAAATCGCGAATGTAACGTTCCTGCATCAGTTTGAACTGAGTAATCTTTACAGAAAGATCTTCATACTCATCTGGTTTCGAAAACCGCATACTTAGGTCTTCTAGCTCGGTTTTTATCCAGTATAAGCCTAAACGGTGCGCTATGGGAATGTAAAGCAAGGTGGTTTCCGACAATATTTTTTGTTGCATTTCGGGGCTTAGCGTTTTAAATCTTCGCATGTAATGCAACCTGTCGGCAAGTTTAATCAGGATAATACGTGGGTCTTCCGAATAGGTAAGGAAAAGACTGATAAAGTTTTCGGCATTCAGCGAAATTTTTTCGGTTTGCATTCTGCTGATATTTGCCATTCCACCGAGGATGCCTGCAATTTTTTTTCCAAAAACCTTTTCAATTTCTTTTACCGGGAAATTTCCTTTATGGATGATATCGTGCAGTAATGCACAGATAACAGAAGTAAGCCCTAATTCGAGTTCTTTGGCAACAATACGTGCCACATCTATGGAGTGGATAAAATAAGGATCACCCGATTTACTGGTTTGGGAATGCAAGGTTTGATAGCACAAATCAAAGGCATTGCGAAGCAGTTGGTATTCATTTTTACCGAGAGGTTCGGAAAAAACTTCAAGCAAGTCTGCAAACTGGGAAACGAGTTGTTCCTTTTCTTTTCTGTCTTCTGAAAGCATTCCTGCCCTTTGTATGTTAGTAATTTAACTTCTGTAATTATTTAGGTTCGTTTTTTTGAATCTCGCTTTTCTGTTTGGGATTTTGGGAATCGGCTATTGCCTCCCGCATCTTTGTGTCGGATTTTATATTTTCAAATTTATAATAATCCATCACACCCAGGTTTCCGCTCCGGAAAGCATCGGCAAGAGCCATTGGGATCTGCGCTTCTGCTTCTATCACTTTTGCCCTTGCTTCCTGCGCTTTAGCTTTCATTTCCTGCTCGGTGGCAACAGCCATGGCACGGCGTTCTTCGGCTTTGGCCTGTGCAATATTTTTATCGGCATTTGCCTGGTCCATTTGCAGCATGGCTCCGATGTTTTTCCCTACATCCACATCTGCAATGTCAATGGAAAGGATTTCGAAGGCGGTTCCCGAATCGAGCCCCTTGGCAAGAACCACTTTAGAAATGGAATCAGGATTTTCGAGCACTTCCTTATGCGATTTTGCAGAGCCAATAGCGGTAACAATACCTTCGCCTACACGTGCAAGCACGGTTTCCTCACCTGCTCCGCCCACCAATTGTTTGATACTTGTACGTACGGTTATCCTTGCTTTAACAATTAGCTGTATACCATCCTTGGCTACTGCAACAACAGGAGGTGTGTTAATAACTTTGGGATTAACCGACATTTGCACGGCTTCAAATACATCGCGACCCGCAAGGTCGATGGCTGTCGCCATTTTAAAATCGAGTGAGATATTGGCTTTGTCGGCAGAAATAAGTGCGTTTACTACTGATTTTACCCTGCCACCTGCCAAAAAATGTGCTTCCAGCTCATTTCTGTTCAAAATTAAGCCTGCTTTTGTTGCATTTACTAATGCACTTACAATTACGTTTGGGGGAACTTTTCTCCATCGCATCAGTACAAGTTGGATAAGAGATATTTTAACTCCCGATACTAAAGCTGAAAACCATAAACCTACGGGGATAAAGTAAAAAATCAGCCAAAGTCCGAAAAGACTAGCTATTCCGATTGCTAAAATGATAATGGGTTGCATATTATTAGAATTTAATTGAGAAATCAGGATTCTTTAAGTTTTACAATCAGTTTATTGGCTTCAACTTTCATGACAATAATTTCTTTTTGCTGATCAATAAAATCGCCCTGAGTATGGGCTTCAAAATATTCGTCATTAACAAGCACTTTGCCTGCGGGAGCCAAACGCGAAATGGTAATTCCGGTATCGCCTGCTTTTACGGCATCATTTTCTATTACATTCATTTTGCCTGTAATTTCTGTTTTCAGCATCATACGGTTCCATGTTTTCGAACGTAGGGAAAGGATAAGCAACCCTATACCGGCAACTAATGAAATTGCAAGGGTAACATGCCCTGCCGTGGCACCATATATTCGGTAGGTTTGCCATATGCCCAATGCTATCAGGATAAAGCCCAGGATACCGGCTACAGTAGTACCGGGTAAAACAAGCACTTCGAGAACGATAAATACAATTCCGATAAAAATCAAAAGGGCAATAACGGTCCAGCTCATACAATAGTTTTATTGAATACTAACACTTAATCCCTTGTTCGTCATTTTTTTTGCATAAGGCTCAAGTTTGTCGGGCAAGCCAGTTTTAACTGTGCATTTCCCCTTGAAATGGGCGAGCAATGCACATTGTTCCGCCTGACAAGGTTCGTGTTCACAGATTTCTATAAGAGATTGAATCACAAAATCGAATGTATTTACATTATCATTATGTAATACTAAATCGCTGTAATCCTCATGTTTAGATTCAGATAGAGGTTGGGTGGAGGTTTTTTCGTCGGTTGCCATATCTGTACACATTTTCTTCCACTGTAAAATTACTTTTTTTTCCCATGCAAAATTTGTCTTGCATTTTTTTTATTAACAATCAAAAAACGGAATCCAAACAGCACAAAAACCGGAAAATTATTCACTCCTTTCATTCAATTTTTAAATAATGGAATATCTGTTAAAGAAGGCTATTTATACGGAAACTGTGCACTTTACGAACAACATAGGGATTTCCATATAATGTTTCTACCTGTGCTTCCAAAAATGCCTGTTCATATACCCGTTTACCAGGCGATAGGTGATATGTAATAGTTCCTACCCCATTTTGTGTAGGTATAATTTGCCTTTTTAGCCCCTCCGAGGTTTTCATCAGCTTAAAAAACCTTACGTTTCTGGCTTTATCTGTAGTAGATAGCTGTATAATATATTTATTGTCAGTAGCTATCCGGTTAATAGTTTTTACCACTATCGCTGTTTTATAATCAATCTGTTTACCTTCTTTCGTGTATTCTTTTAAGCCTGGCTGGGGATAATCATTTTCATAAGGAATTTCGGCTGCTACCTTTCCGTTTTTATAATAGCGGATCATCGGTCCGTTTTTTTTCCCTTTGACATAATGAATAAGGGTATTGAGCTTCCCGGAAGTATAATACAGCTTCCCGGTTCCCTCTTTTTTCCCGTTTATATAAATAAATTCATGGCTTACTTTCCCATTTTCAAAATAATTACGGGCAATGCCATCATATTTTCCTTTGTTAATGGTAATTTCAGAAACCAGTGTTCCATTTGCACGAAAAGTGCGTTTTATATTATTTCCCTTTAAATGGTTGGCAGGCAGATTATCATCCGCATTCTGCGTCTGTTGCTGACAGGAAACAAAAAATAGTACGGCAACCAATTGAAAAATAAATAATTTCTTCATGCTTTGCTGATATTATGATATAATAACGGAAATATTTAACTTAAGGTGTTCAAATGTAAAAAGTTTTTTGCCAATTCTGATTTTTTTATACTTTTATCGCCGATTGAAAAAGGGATTATCATTATATCAATTTACACACTATGCTTATAAACTTAATTAAAAAGAACTGGTTATTAATTGTACTTTGTTGTTTTATATCTGTTACACTGCCTTCCTGCGCAAAGAGTGTTTGCCACGGACACCCCACTACACATAAGGTAAAGAAGCACAAATCAGTTTATACAAAGCACAAAGCCAAACAGCACAAACCCATACAAAAAGATTTTATCATCAAAAACAAGTAACATTATATGCGCCGGTTTAGTGTATTATCGGTTATTGCATTGTTATTTTTTTTTATTTCATCGTGCCATATTGCCCGGTTTGTATATTATAATAATGCCGACTTAAACGATTACCGCAAGTTTCCGCAAAAAAATATTCAAAATTCGGGACAAGTTTTTTCATTTTATGACCAGTTACAGAATGCCGGAATTGCGCTTCCCGTCAAATATGCAGGTGATGCCTGTACTCTGGAGTCTTTTCTTACCCGGCATAGCACAGTTGCATTCCTCGTTATCCGCAACGACAGCATTTTGTACGAAAATTACTTTGATGATTATACCCGCGAATCAATAATACCCTCTTTTTCGGTGGCAAAATCATATGTTTCAGCTCTTGTGGGGATAGCTATCCGTGAAGGTTATATTAAAAGTGTGCATCAGCCAATTACCGATTTTTTGCCTGAATTACAAAATCCCGGGTTTGAAAAAATAACGCTGGAGCATCTCCTGAACATGCGTTCCGGAATTCGATTTAACGAAAATTATCTGAACCCTTTTTCACAGATTCCAAAATATTATTATGGGCTGCACCTTGCACACTACATCAGCAAGCTTAAAGTGGAAGAGCCACCGGATTTGCATTATAACTATGTAAGTGTTAATACATTATTACTATCAATGGCTGTTGAAAGAGCTACAAAAAAGCAACTTTCGCAATACCTTGAAGAAAAAATATGGCAGCCTTGCGGGATGGAGTACCCTGCCACATGGAATATTGACAGTAAAAAAGGCAATACAATCAAGGCATTTTGCTGTGTAAATGCCAGAACACGCGATTTTGCACGCTTTGGGAGGTTGTATCTGCATGCCGGGAATTGGAATGGAAGAGAAATCATTCCTGAAGAATGGGTTAAAAAAACACAAAGCGTGATGAACGATTCACGCGACGGGCAGAATTACCATTACACCTATCAATGGAGGGTAACAGATTATGGTGCGACATTTTCTAAGGGTATTTTAGGCCAGTACATTTGGATACTTCCCCAAAAGAATATTATTATTGTACGTCTGGGCAGAAACTACGCAGGTATTGACTGGGCTGATTTTTGCTACGAAATTTCAAAGAAACTGTGATAACCAGGGTAGTTCAATAATGTTTTAGCCGCCTTTTCCGGAAAAGTAAAGTACTGTACATCGGCTTCGGTACATAGCTGCATTTGGTTGTCGAACAATTGCACATGGATATATGCCAAATTGTGTCGGGTATTAATATGCCGGGCATGCAGAGTAATAATGTCGCCAGATGCCACCTGTACTGCCTTTTTAAAACGACTTTCCATCCGGCTTGTTACGCCTCCGGTTTTCAGCTTGGTAAATACAACCCATGACGCTATTTCGTCCATCAAAGTCTGTTGAATACCTCCGTGCAGCACCCCATTCCAGCCTTGGTAATCGGATTGTGCTTTCCATCGGGAAACAATATTGTCCCCTTCTTCGGCAAACTCCATTTTAAGCCCTAAGGGATTATCGGGTGAACAACCAAAACAATTATATCCAGGTTGTTTAACAAAGGGATTAATAATTTTACGCATTAAAATTACTTTGCAATGCCTTTTTTGTATTTTATTTCGGTAACTATCTTTCCTTCTTTGTTAAATTCCTGCCATTTGCCCTCTTTCGTCCCATTGCTGTATAAACCGGTCATTTTTACGCTTCCGTTATCAAAAAACTCAGTAAATATAACTTCATGAACACCGTTTACGTAAATTTCTTCTGTTTGTATTTTTCCATTTTCGAAGAAAGTGAGTTGCTTGCCATCAAAATCGCCTGATTTATAATTATATTCTGCAATAAGTTTCTGTTCTACGCTATACCATTTGGAGGATCCGTTTTTCTTTCCTTCAGAATAAAATGCCTCCTCAAGCATTTTGCCTGGGTAATTATCGTAATAGGTTACCTTCTTACCATTGAGTAAGCCATTTTTATAGTTACATGTCAAAGTGAGGACATTCCCGTTTCCGAACATGCGGTATTGACCATGAAGTTGGTCATTTTTATAATTTTTTTCAGAACTGATGGCACCTTTTTTGTCCAATTCAATACAAATACCGTTTCTCTTTCCATTTTGATAGCTTTCAATTTTATTGGGAATATTTTCAGGATAATAAATTACCCATGTTCCTTCTTTTTTATCGTTTTTATACCATCCGCACACATTAACGCCGCCTATATTTTCTTCCCATCTGGCTTGTTTAAGTTTTTGTTTATCAGTTAAATTAATGGTATCTCCGTTTGCAATTTTAAAAGATTGCGTAAATCCTGCAACAGAAAGCAGGAAAAGTAAATTGATTATTAAAATAGACTTTTTCATTTTTTTAAATTATTTTGAAATGAAACTAATAATTACAACGGCAAATATAAAAAATTGCCGGATTAAATAATACGATTAAACGTAAAAAAAAAGTTAAAATTCTTTAACTATAGATAATTTTTTAAAAAAAGGTGAGATAAATCTGATTTTTTTATTTCTGTCTATCAATCAAATGATTTGACCAAAAAGGTCAAAATCATCGGCAGATGTAATTTTTACCTGTGCAAAAGAACCGGGAGAGGCTTTCTGAAATCCATTTTCAACAAGCACTTCGTTATCCACCTCGGGAGAATCAAACTCAGTTCTGCCCACCAGTATATTATTTTCAGTTCTATCAAATAAGACTTTATATTCTCTGCCTATTTTACCGGTATTTAGCGACAGCGAAATTTGTTGTTGCAGGCGCATGATTTCATCGGCTCTTTCCATTTTAATTTTTTCAGGGACATCATCTTTCAATCGGAAAGCATGGGTATCTTCTTCAGGTGAGTAAATGAAAACTCCCAAGCGATCGAAACGAATATCGCGAATAAAATGCAGTAGTTCCTGAAAGTCCTGTTCCGTTTCGCCGGGAAAACCGGTGATAATTGTTGTACGAAGAGCAGCTTCAGGAATCGCTGTTCGTAAATTTTCAATAAGCTGATATGTTTCTTTTTGCGTAATATTTCTTTGCATCCGTTTCAGGATGGAATCGCTAATGTGCTGCAAAGGCAGATCAAAATATTTGCAGATTTTTGCAGAAGATTGCATTATTTCAACCACGTCCATCGGGAATGCTGCCGGATAAAGGTACTGGAGCCGTATCCATTCAATCCCATTAACGGCAATGAGTTTTTCGAGCAATGCAGCCAGTTTTCTTTTTTTATAAATATCAATTCCGTAATAGGATACATCCTGTGCTATGATTATAAGTTCTTTAACACCTTTTTCCGCTAATATTTTCGTCTCGTCAGCAAGCATATCAATGGGTTGTGAAATATGCCTCCCTCTGATAAGTGGGATGGCACAAAATGCACAAGTACGATCACATCCTTCGGCAATTTTCAAATAAGCATAATGGGGAGGAGTCGTTAGCATTCGCTCTGAAGGGAGAAACGGGTAGTGTTTGTCGAACTGGCTGATGATCTGTTCCATCTGGTTGACACCAAAAATACCGTCGGCTTCTGGAATTTCTTTTTGAATCTCTTCCCTGTACCTTTCAGTTAAACATCCCATTACATACACTGCAACAACAATTCCTTTTTTTTTGGCTTCTATAGCATTAAGAACAGCGTCAATAGATTCTTCTTTTGCATCTTTTATAAAACCGCAAGTATTGATGATTACCACATCACCAGGTGAAAAAGTATCTTCAAATACTACTTTAAAACGGGCAGCTTTGAGTTTTCCCATCAGCACTTCTGAATCCACAAGGTTTTTGGAACATCCTAACGAAATGCAATTAATACGTTGTGTTTTCAAAACCGTTAAAATATAAAAAAATTAATTAAACAAACTATCAACAAATTCATTTTTATTGAAAAGTTGTAAATCCTGCATTTTTTCTCCTATACCTATATACTTTACAGGAACTTTAAACTGGTCGGAAATCCCAATAACCACACCTCCCTTGGCTGTACCATCGAGTTTGGTAAGACACAGAGCGTTTACTTCGGTAGCTGCAGTAAACTGTTTTGCCTGTTCGATGGCATTTTGCCCGGTAGAGGCATCCAGGATGAGCAAAATTTCGTGCGGGGCATCGGGAATTACCTTCTGCATCACTTTTTTGATTTTGGTAAGTTCATTCATCAGTCCCACTTTGTTGTGTAACCTGCCGGCAGTATCAATAATCACTACGTCAGCACATTTTGTTTTTGCCGAATTGAGTGTATCGAAGGCAACCGAAGCCGGATCGGAGCCCATTTGCTGACTGACGATAGGTACATCAGCCCGTTGTGCCCATATGTGTAACTGATCAACAGCTGCGGCACGAAAAGTGTCGGCGGCACCCAGTACAACCGATTTTCCTGCCTGTTTATAGTGGTAAGCCAGTTTTCCGATAGTGGTGGTTTTTCCCACTCCGTTCACCCCTACTACCATAATAACATAAGGTTCCGTTTTTGGAGGGAAATCGAAGCCATACATCTCACCCAATTCGTTTTCAGCGAGCAGGGCTGCTATTTCCTCTTTCAGCAGAGTGTTAAGTTCATCGGTTCCCACGTATTTATCCCGTTTCACCCTTGCTTCTATACGTTCTATGATACGCAACGTGGTTTCCACTCCCACGTCAGAAGTAATCAGAATTTCTTCAAGATTATCAAGTACTTCATCGTCAATTTTTGACTTTCCCAATATGGCTTTCGACAATTTTGAAAAAACGCTGGTCTTGGTTTTTTCGAGTCCCTTATCGAGACTTTCTTTTTTTTCTTTGGAAAATATTGAGAATAAGCCCATATATGAAAATATTTTGGATAATTAAAAATAAAAAAAGCTTTCTTCTTTAGCAGAAAAAAGCCTTAAATTTTATGATGAAATGAATTTATTTCTTTGCCAGGAAATCTTTAACCTGGTCGTTAGGAACAATATTTTCTTTAAAAACGTATGCACCGGTTTTGGGTGAACGAACCATGCGGACTACTTTCGCAAAGTCTTTACCGGAACTGGTTCTCAGGGTTGCAACTACTTTCTTTGCCATGGTATAATTGTATTATTTGATTTCTTTGTGAACGGTAACTTTTTTCAAATACGGGTTGTATTTTTTTAGTTCAAGTCTTTCGGGTGTATTTTTCTTGTTTTTCACCGAAATGTAACGCGACATTCCGGGAACACCACTGGTTTTTTGCTCGGTACATTCCAGAATTACTTGTACTCTTGCTTCTTTATTTTTCTTAGCCATTATTAATTCTTTTAAAAATTCGGGTTGCAAAAATAGAAACTTTTCTGTAAAAAAACTATCTCAGTTTAAAAAAAAATTAATTTTACCGCTATGAACTGGGAAAGTTATATAAATGGCTTCATCGCTTATTTACAATTAGAAAAATCACTATCGCAAAATACTATTGATGCGTACACCCACGATATAAAAAAATTCAGAGACTTTCTTGATGCTTCAGCTATTCAAATTGCAGTAAACAAAGTATCTGTTAACCATTTACGAGATTTTACAGCAGACCTCAAACGTTTGCTGGTGCATCCCACTTCCCAGGCAAGAATCATTTCGGGCATCAGGGCTTTTTTTCACTACCTCATCATTGAAAAAATTATAGATGAAAATCCGGCTGATTTATTGGACTCTCCAAAAACAGGGCGAAAGCTGCCAGAAATTCTTTCGGTAGAAGAAATTGAAAAAATGATTACAGCCGTTGATCTCAGCAAAGCCGAAGGAGAACGCAATAAAGCCATCATCGAACTGTTGTACGGATGTGGTTTACGGGTTTCAGAGCTTACCAGCCTGAAAATTACAGATGTTTTTCTCAACGAAGGCTTTCTCCGTATTACCGGAAAAGGAAATAAACAACGGCTGGTACCAGCAGGAAGACCGGCATTAAAACAGTTACATTTGTATCTTAGCCATATTCGCAATCATCAGGCAATAAAAAAAGGATACGAAAATTACATTTTTGTCAACCGGAACGGGAGCAAACTGTCGCGTGAAATGGTATTTTTAATTGTGAAAGAAGTTGCGGCAAAAGCCGGAATACATAAAAAAATCAGCCCGCACACTTTCCGACATTCCTTTGCCACACATTTGATCGAAAATGGTGCTGACCTTAGGGCTGTACAGGAAATGTTAGGACATGTTTCCATAACAACAACAGAGATTTATACACATATCAGCCAGCGGTTTCTTGAAGAAACTATCAGAAAATTTCATCCACGCAGCCAACAAAAAAAGTAACTCAACTATGGCGCATAACGTACAAAAAAAGTAGTTTGCAGAATTTTTTTGATGTTTTGCCGAAATTTATAGTTGTAATATCCAAAATCTTAATAATTTTCCACATTCAAAAATCTATATTTATATATTATTTAATAAAATGAAAACCAGAAAAATAATTAAAATTGTATCTATGATGATACTTACAACTACGCCGGTATGGCTTACCGGAAACAACACCGGCACTGACCGGCATGGCTTCAGGCTGATAGAAAAACGATTTGTAAAAGAAGTAAATGCAGAATGTTATTTTTTCGAACACATTAAAAGTGGCGCACACTTGTTTAAAATTGCAAGCAACGACCCAAACAAAACTTTTAGCATTGGTTTTAAAACCTTCCCTGAATCTGATAACGGAGCGCCTCATATAATGGAACATTCTGTGCTTAACGGCTCGAAAAATTTCCCGGTTAAAAGCCCTTTCGACATTCTTAATAAAGGCTCGCTCAATACTTTTATTAATGCCTTCACCGGCAAGGATATGACTATGTACCCTGTGGCAAGTATGAACGATAAAGACTATTTCAACCTGATGCATGTTTACCTCGATGCTGTTTTTAACCCACTGATATATACAGAACCCCGTATTTTAAAGCAGGAAGGCTGGCATTATGAACTTACCGAAGTCGAAAGCCCGATTGTTTTTAAAGGTGTAGTTTATAATGAAATGAAAGGTGCGTTTTCAAGTCCTTCGAGAGAACTTTCATACCAGGTATTCAAAAATCTTTTCCCCAACAATGGGTATGGATACGAATCAGGCGGACATCCTGCTTCGATACCAACTCTTACCTATGAGTATTTTATTAATTTTCACAAGCGTTTTTATCATCCCGGTAATAGTTATATTTTCCTCTACGGAAATGCCGACCTTGACAAGGAACTTGAATTTATCAACGACAACTACCTGTCGAATTACGGACAATTAAAGGATAAGGTGGTGGTTGATGACCAAAAACCCTTTGAGGCAATGAAAGACATAACTGCAAATTACTCGGTAATGGAGGGTTCAGAAACAGCCAATCAAGCCTACTTGTCATATAATGTTGTTGCTGGGCATAATATGGAAATCGAACTCACTATGGCTTTGGATATTATTTGTGAAGCCATTGTAAACCAGGAATCGGCTCCTTTACGACTTGCCTTGCAGGAAGCCGGAATTGGGCAGGATGTATATGCCTATAACAATTCGTATAAACAAAATGTTGTACAGATAATAGTACAAAATGCTAATGCTTCCGACAAAGAAAAATTCTATAATATATTAAACAAAATATTCAACGATGCAATAAAAAATGGCATTGATAAAGAAACAATACAGGGTATACTCAACAGGATAGAGTTTCAACTGCGCGAAGGCAATGATGCACAAAAAGGGCTCACGTATATTACACAGTCATTGCCAGGTTGCTTTTTCGCAAATGATCCGTTTGTAGGACTTGAATATGAAAAGTCTCTTGCCAAACTCAAAAAAATGATTAACAACGGGTATCTTGAAAAAGTTATCGCTCAGTATTTCATCAATAATCCACATACGTTACTACTTACCCTTGTGCCCCAGCCGGGTTTGGACAAGGAGAAAAATATCCAGGCTGAACAGGAATTAAAAAAATACAAGGAAAACCTGAACAATTCACAAATAACATCGCTGGTGAATGAAACACAGGAATTGATTGCATATCAAAAAAGAGAAGATAGCCCGGAAGCCTTACAGACCATACCTCTGCTTGATATTAAAGATATTAATCCCAAAGCCGAATGGTACGGTGTACAGGAAAAGCAGATAGCCGGAGTAAAAGTTTTACATCACGAAGAATTTACTAACGATGTGGTGTATGCAAATTTATATTTCGACATGCGGGTGCTTCCCGAAAATCTTATCCCTTATGCCTCTTTGTTATCGAACCTATTGGGACTAATGGATACGGAAAAATATTCTTTTGGCGATTTGAACAAAGTTTTAAACATCCATACGGGTGGGTTTAATACTTTCCTTAGTGCATATGCTGAAGATTTAGACGACAATAAGTTACTTCCCAAATTTGTAGTTTCGACAAAAGCCATGAACGTAAAAGCAGACAAGCTTTTTGAACTCACACAAGAGGTATTACTGAAAACCCATTATAATGATACCGCCCGTCTCCACGCATTGCTTAGCCGTTTCCAGGGACAGTTGGATGCACGTATCAAGAGGAGTGGCGCCAATTACACAAGTACACGGTTCAATTCGTATATTACTAATAAAGGGCAGTTCAATGAATTAACTGATGGCGTTGATTACTATTGGTTTATTACTGATCTTTCTAATAATTTTAATCAAAAGTCGCAACAAATTGCCGAAAACCTGAAAACTATTGCCACTTTGTTGTTTACCAAAGATAACCTTATTGCCGCCAACACCGGTAGTTCCGGCGATGGAGAAGTGTTTAACAAAAATATCAAAGGATTTATTTCAGCTTTACCTGTTAAAAAGTCGGTTTACAACCAATGGACATTTACCCCTGAAAAGAAAAACGAAGGATTGCAAACTGCCTCGAAAGTGCAATATGTTATTCAGGGATACGATTTTAAAAAGCTGGGTTACAAATGGGATGGAAAGATGCGCGTTCTTAATCAAATTCTTTCCACTGACTGGTTGCAAACCCAAATACGTGTGATTGGAGGTGCTTATGGTGGATATTCCACCTTTTCTCCGGGCGGAATCATCACCTTTAACTCTTACCGTGATCCCAACCTGAGCGAAACCCTGAATAATTACAGTACAACCCCCGATTATCTCCACAAGTTTACAGCGGATGAAAAAGCCATGACCCGCTACATTATCGGAACTATTGCCGGAATGGACGACCCTCTGACCCCTTCACAAAAAGGAACACAGGCTGTAAGTTATTACTTCACCAAACGCTCAGCCGAGGACATACAAAACGAACGCAATGCCATTCTATCTACAACACAGGACGATATCCGGGGATTTGCCGGTCTCATCCAGGATATCCTTGACCAAAAAACCTACTGTGTGTATGGAAATGCCGAAAAAATTGATAGCAATAAAGATCTTTTCAAACAATTGGTTAAATTGCAGTAACATATATTATAATCTGATTGATATATAATTATATTCATAAACCCGGGAGGTGGTATCTACAAACAGAACCGCTTTCCGGGTTAATTATTTTTAATAATCAATCATCAATAGAATTCAAACCCGTGCAAAACAATGCAATGTCCTTGGATTTAATTTAAGCCATCTGCCCGTAGAGCATACTTTAAATATCTGTATCTGCACTCCAGTTTACAGAATGTAACTGGTCATTCTGGAAATAAAAATCAATTAAGCCGTCGTCGAATGAGAGACGTTTTTCGCCCCAGGTTTCTTCTTCAGTTTCAAAATCCGGATACCCTTTTTCCTTCATCAGGGCAATAATACCTTTTTTGTTGAGTGAGTGCAAAGGTTTTTCAAAAAGAGTAATATTATTTACGCCTGCTTCAACGGATGTAAAGCTAAAGGTGTCCTCTCCCTCAAAATACAGGCTAAGTTCTGCATTAGCATAATAAAAGACAGTAATTTTCTGACTGTCATATAGTTCATCATCGAAACTTTCCACTTCATCGGGTTTTCCAAGCAGTTGTTCTGCTGTTTCCATTGAGCACCCGAAAGGAATATCCGAAAGTCCTTTTAACAAGTGAATTGCGTAAGTAGTTGTTTCCATAAATATTTCATTTAAAAGGTGACTCAGGTTCTTTAGCCATATGATTATAAGCAAGTGTATCCAGTAATCTGGGGAACCATTTACTCAGAAAGACACTCAGTTTGCCTTCAACAAAAGTAAGAATTAATGTTCGTTTTTTCTTTTCCAGTGCATGAATAATTTTTTCGGCAGTTTTTTCGGCAGTCATCATTTTCGATTCGTCACGTGGAGTTTCTCCCTGTACTGAACCATCGGCTGTACGGGCTCTGAACCGGATATTTGACGCCGTAAAACCCGGTGCTGCAACCAGTACATGCAAACCAGCATGTAGATTTTCAACCCGTAAAGTATCGAGAAATCCCCTGATGGCGTATTTTGAAGCTGAATATCCTGTACGTCCTGGTAGTCCGATATACCCTGCAATAGAAATAATTCCTGCAACCGAGCCTTTACTTTTTAACAGGTAAGGCAAAGCGTATTTTGTACAATATACCGTCCCCCAAAAATTTATGTCCATAAGCTCACGAATAACGTTGATTTCAACATCTTTAAAGAGCGCACGCATGGAAATACCGGCGTTATTGATAAGGACATCTATGGTCCCGAACCGGGCAACGGCTTTTTCAACCATAGCTTTACAATCGGATTCTTTACTCACATCAGTTTCAACATAGATATTTTCGCAACCCTGGTTTTCCAATTGGGCGGATAACTTCGCCAATTTTTCCTGGTTTCTGGCTGCCAATACTAATTTTGCCCCTTTTCGGGAACATACCTCCGCTAAGGCTTTCCCTATTCCGGAAGAAGCTCCTGTGATTATTACCACTTTATTTGCAAGCATGCCGGCGTGATTCATTTTTGCAATAATAAGGATTTTTTTACGACAATTCACCTTAGCAGGTTTTTAACAGAATTTTTGTGGCAAACAATTTAATTGAACGGAAGTATTTTCCCATATCGGCAACTTATTTTTTCTACTTTTGACAATCGAATAATACATCATGATCAGCCAGCGACAATTATTTTTAACTTATTTAGCCCAGACCTCCCCTTCGCCCATAGGCATTGAAATTGAACGTGCAGAAGGCATTTACCTTTACGATACCACTGGTAAACGTTTTACCGATCTTATTTCAGGTATTTCTGTGAGCAATACCGGACATTGCCATCCACGGATAGTGGCTTCCATCAAAAAGCAGACGGAAAAATACCTGCACCTGATGGTTTATGGCGAGTTGATACAATCTCCACAGGTACAATTTGCCTCCGCACTCGCAGAATTGCTCCCGCCAAACCTGCAATCGGTATATTTTGTAAACTCGGGAAGCGAAGCCGTGGAAGGAGCATTGAAGCTGGCAAAACGTTTTACAGGGCGCAGTGAGATTGTCGCTTTAAGAAATGCATATCATGGAAGCTCACACGGTTCAATGAGCGTGATGGGTAATGAATATTTTAAGAATGCCTTCCGTCCTTTGCTTCCTGGCATAAAATTCATTTCGTTAAACGATGAAAATGAGTTGAAAAACATCAGTACCCGAACGGCTTGCGTTATTATTGAGCCTGTTCAGGGAGAAGCCGGGATAAGGATATCCGGAACGGCTTATCTTAAAGCACTGCGCAAACGCTGCAACGAAACAGAAACTTTGCTCATTTTCGACGAGATACAAAGCGGTATGGGCAGAACCGGGAGCATGTTCGTTTTTGAGCAATACGGTGTTATTCCTGATATACTTTTGCTTGCCAAAGGTGTGGGAGGCGGAATGCCGTTAGGCGCATTTATTTCTTCCAACGAAATTATGCATAGCCTTTCTTTCAACCCTGTTCTCGGGCATATTACCACTTTTGGCGGACATCCGGTAAGTTGTGCGGCAGCTTTGGCAAACCTGCAGGTGATACGTGAAGAAGAACTAACGAAAATAGTTATCACAAAAGAAAAATTGTTCAGGGCATTGCTGGAAAACCACCCGAAGATTCGGGAAATACGTTCAAAGGGCTTGTGGATGGCATTGCAAATGAACAATTATTTACAGGTTAAACAATTGATAGATAATTGTATTGAAAAAGGAGTCCTACTTGACTGGTTTCTGTTTTGCGACAATGCCGTACGCATTGCACCTCCACTGATAATTACCGAAGAGCAGATAAAGGAAAGTTGTAAAATTATCCTCGGCTGTCTTGATGTTCTTGTTTAAAATTAAACAATTGATTATAATACGATATAACTGATATTTATCCGATGCACACCTTTCAAATCACCGTCCGCGGTTACGAACTCGACTCGTACGGGCATGTAAACAATGCCGTATATGTAAACTATTTCGAACAAGCACGCTGGGAAGTCCTTCGTGATAAAAAAATACTCGAAAAATATCAAAATTCGGGATATTTCATCGTTGTTGCGGAGAATACCATCCGCTATCATCGCGAAGCAACTCTTTTTGATACCCTGACAATTGAAACCACTATGCATAAACAGTCGCCTTACCTTGTTTTCAAACATAAAATGAAAAATTCAAAAGACGGTCTGAAAACGGCAACTGCCACCGTAAAAACCCTGCTTCTCGATAAAGAAAGGATGATTTGTGATTTTCCTTCCGAATTTTTCGATTAATTTTGCCATTGATGGAAAAAATAGCCCATTGGACCACTAAAGAAGATATAGGGATACTTACACTGAAGAATCCCCCGCAAAATTTTATTAAAGAACCCGATTTTTTAAGCACAGAACGTTTACTTGAACTAACTAAAGACGTAAAAGGTATGCTCATCACCGGGTTCGGGAAACATTTTTCGGCAGGTGCTGACTTGCAATCTCTAAAAATACTCTCGCAGAACAAGGAACTCCTGCTTAGCAAACTCACATATGGCAACGAACTTCTGAAGTGCATCGAGGAATTAAATATTCCTGTGATTGCAGTTGTAAATGGGATATGCTTTGGTGCAGGATTGGAAATAGCACTGAGTGCACACCTGCGTATTGTTGCCAAAAACAGTCTTTTTGCCTTTCCCGAAATAAACCACGAACTGATACCCGGACTGGGAGGCATAATAAGACTGCTTGAAAATATTACGAAAAATGAAGCTGTTCAATTATTGCTTAAAGGAGATGTAATTGATGCAGAAAAGGCGCTCTCACTGCATATTGCAGACGATTTAGTTCCGGCGGCAACCCTGATGGAACATGCAATTCAGCGCATCAAAAGGATGACTGATTGTCGCTCGACTGAAGTTATCCATTGCATCATGCAGGCGATAAATAATACCCGAAAGATGACGCGCGATGATGCAATAGCCGCCGAAACAAGGATGTTTTGTGAACTTGCGGCACGAACAAACCAAATCTTTTAGTCTATGTATACAACCATACACTGGACGATAGAAGATTCTGTTGGCAGACTTGTCCTTACCAACCCACCCTCTAACAAGATGGGCATACTGTTTTTTGATGAATTGTCTGACTTTACCCATAAATTAGACACTAAAAGCATCTCTGCGATAGTGATAAGTGGGAAAGGAAGACATTTTTCCTATGGTGCCGAGTTGCACGAACTATTGAATCTGATGCAAAGTAATGCAAGAGATAACCCTGACAGAAATCATTATTCTCCGTTCTTCAGTGAAAACATCTCATCGTTTAATTTCTTTTACAAACTCCAGATTCCTGTTATCGCAGCAATAAGAGGTGTTTGCCTTGGCTCGGCTCTTGAAATGGCAATGCATTGCCATTTCCGCTTTTGCGGAGAAAACTCGGTGCTCGGGCTGCCGGAAGCTTCTTACAACCTTATACCCGGCTGTGGAGGTATTTATAATTTGCTCAACTTAACTTCGCGACTTACTGCCCTGGAATTGCTTCTGCACGGGAATACTTTCTCTGCACAACAGGCGCTGCAATGGAACATAGCCGATGCTGTGATGCCATCGAAGACCATTATTGACAAGGCTATAAACTTTGCCAGGAAAATAGCAACTGGATATTCAATATACTATAAAAAAGATTACCTGAAACTTTTACAATGAACATTACAAATAACACCAAAAGCAGAAAGGTAAAATTGATTGGAACAGGTGCATTCCTCCCCGGGGAAGCTATTCCATTCTCCCAGGTGGACTATTACCTCGGGCAACTCGACGAAATTCCTGATAAGCTGAAAAAGTGGCTCGGCAGAATGCGTGAAATCATGGAGCAGATGCTCGAAATAAAATATTATCACTTTGCCATTGACCCGCAAACCCGCTGCTTTACCGAGGACAACATAAGCATGGCAGTAAAAGCCGCAAACATTGCCATTGAAAGGGCTGGCATTTTGCCATCCGACATTGACTTTATTGCTTACGGGAGTGCACATCAGCACCAGATGCCTACTGCTTCGGTTCGCATACAGGAAGCACTCGGAATTGAACAATGCGGAGAGATTTCCATTCATGCCAATTGCACCTCGGCATATAAGGCATTGCTTGTTGCCCATGAATTTCTTATGAGTGGAAGGTATAAAACGGCTTTGGTATTATCATCATCCATGTCGTCGTCGGAATTAAGGGCGGAATATTATAACCAGCCTCTCGCAAAAAAAGAAGAACTCTTCCTGCGCTATTTCCTGAGCGACGGAGCGGGTGCATTAGTCCTTAAAGCCACCGATAACGACAAGGAAGGTATTTTTCTTCAGAATACAAGCATGGAATCAATAGGCGGGAAAAAACCGGCTGCCATGCGCAACCTTCGCCCTGCCTACTGGATGAATCCCAAAGAAGAATACGAAAAGGCATACCATCATCTTGCCCAGCTCTTCAACGAACAACTCCGCGAACATTTCAACGAAGCCGGCGGAAGTGTTTTCTATAAAGGCTTGCAACGCATGATTGGAAAATACAATATCGCCGTGGATAAAATCAGGTATTTCCAGGTAAATTTCCCTTCGCGTCATATATCGGAAATTGTGATGGACGAATGCGAAACTCTGGGAATTGCCCGCAGCACATGGTACTCGAAAATGGCAAGTATGGGATATACCGGTCCGCCTATGGCTTTTATCTGTCTAGACCAGATTGTAAACAACGAAACTCTTGATAAAGGCGATCTCATACTAAGTTTTGTTACCGAAGTAAGCAAATTTATGCAGGCAGGTTTTGTTTTTAAAAAAGAATAAATGGATAAAGACAAACGATACAGCCTCTTTCTGATAAGCCCTGCACAAAAATATGTTAACTATCCCGCCCATACCGAACTGAGCCGGATTTTCGGCAAAAAAAGGTTCATGATTCCACTGGCACTGCCCGTAATTGCTGCACTAACTCCCGATAATTATGATATTAAAATCATTGATGAGGAAATAGAACCTATACCAGAAAATGCAACCCCGGATATTGTGGGGATAACTACCCTTGCTTCTACTTCAACACGTGCATTTCAAATAGCAGATAATTACCGCAAAAAGGGTATTCCGGTAGTTATGGGAGGAGCTTATGCTTCGTACCGTGTGGAAGAAGCCCTGAAACATGCCGACAGCATAGTAGTTGGTGAAGCCGAAAATAACTGGAAGCAATGCCTTGCTGATTTTGAGAAGGGAGAACTAAAGCCGGTTTACACTTGCGATACGTTCTGCGACTATAGCGAAGCCCCCCTGCCCCGCTGGGATTTGGTTCCTATGAACAAGATTTTCCAGGCAGCGGTACAGGTATCGCGGGGATGCCCTTTCAACTGCGATTTCTGCATTGTTTCGCAGACCTTCGGAAGGAAAATGCGTTACCGTAACATTGATAATGTTGTTGATGAGATAAGCCGGCTACCGTCGAAATACGTATTTTTTGTTGATGACAACCTCACCATGAACCATAAATACGTCCGCGAGCTGATGCAGAGGATACAACCATTGCATATTTCATGGGGCTGCATGGCAAGTATTGACATTGCAAATGATGATACTCTGCTTACTGAGATGGCAGATGCCGGATGTTTCAATATACTTGTGGGATTTGAGTCGCTGAATCCGCAAAGCCTTGATGAAACACATAAGAAACATAATAAGGGTGCAAGTATTTATGAGGAAGCCATCCGCAAAATCCATAGCCACGGTATTCATATCAATGCTTCTTTCATAGTGGGCTTCGACAATGATACTGCAGAGGAGTTCGACAGGATTTTCGACTTTACATTAAAAAATTCTCTTCCCAATATCAATCTTCATATACTGTCGGCTACGCCGGGAACTCGTTTATACGATAAAATGCAGGCTGAAGGCAGAATGTATCCACACGACTTTGCAATGAACGCCGGACATTTTCCCGTTCTGCACTATATGAAAATGTCGCAATCGGAAATATTTGAAAAATACATGCAAACGATTGCCCGCCTGTATAGTTTCGATACCATTCTCCGGAAGGCAAAACAGTTATTCGGCAATGGAAACTTCGCCAAACCTGGAGCCGACATAAGCACAGGGCTTAAATTCCGGCTTATGGCTATCATCATCGGCAATTTTGTGTTTACAACCGACAAAAACCGCAGGAAACTTCTGTTTTTTATGCTCAGAAACATCCGTGAAGGCAAAATAGCCAAGGACCGTGCATTTGCATTCATGCTTTCGATGCTTGGATATCACAGGCATGTGCAGAAACATCTCCGCCGCATGGATGAATACCGCAACCTGATTAAACCATATGATAAAGGGGCATTTGAGAGTTTCAGATTGCAACATTCCGGTTTGGAATTTTAAGTTTCAGGTATAAGTTTACCCTGACAAATGATGATTATGCTGATGAATACACTCATGAACCGGCTTTCGGTTTACAGGATGAAGTGGTATGACAAGCAAATCAAAAGATAAATAAGCCTTTTGTAAACTTAATACTACCTATTTACTCAGTAAAATGCCCGATGCAAAAGTTAATATGCTAAATATTAAAGTTAAAGCATCAAACTATAAAGTTAAAACATCAGGTTACGAAGTTAATACCTAAGGTTATAAAGTTAAACCATCAGGTTGTGATATTAATACACCATGTCATTAAGTTAAACCATCAGGTTATATGGTTAATACGTCAGGTTGCGATGTTAATACATCAGGTACGGCTAAGCAATTTAATTAGCTAAAAATTTTTGACTAATGATATTAAAATACCATTTAATAACAGATTAATTTTTTGACAAAAAGTTATCAACATCTTATATTTCACATCTATAATACGATATAATGAAAATAAACAATTTTGTTAATAACATTATTTGCAAGTTATTATTTTCAGATTTATTAACTTGTTATTTTTGTTAAAAAAAAGAGTTTTAGCATTCGAACTACTTAAAAACTAACTATAAAGCCTGAATAATTTAAGGTATCAATACATATCAGGGGCTAAAAAGTAAGGTATGGAAATAAATCAAATTACAGAAAAGATAATAGGCTGTGCCATAGAAGTACATAAAAATCTTGGACCTGGTTTGCTTGAATCCGCTTATGAGGAATGTTTGATTTTTGAATTAAGAAATGCAGGATTAAAAGCAGAAAGACAAATTGCTGTTCCTGTGGTTTATAAAGACATAAATATTAAGCTCCGTGGTTCTCCGTACAAGTTAAAATATTATAACACAAAAAAAAAACAAACCTTAGTGCTGCTTCGTGCCTCCGTGGTTTATATTTTTTTAACCACTAAAAGCACAAAAAAACACAAAGAAAAAACAAACCTTAGTGCTGCTTCGTGCCTCCGTGGTTTATATTTTTTTAACCACTAAGAGCACAGAGCTGCGCAGAGAAGTAATAAACCACTTAAATTGAATTATCAACACAAGTTTAACAATTAAAATTAACAAGCCATGAAAAAAAATTATCCTTACCCGCTTTATGTAACACTACAAGGCGAACTGATTATTATCAGAAACTACATGGAACTGCAACCAAATTTTTCAGCCCGTAACCCCGATATGACTGTTGCATACGGACAAGAAATTGAAACACGTATCAACCAGGCAATCATCAGTTTTACTACCGACAAAAAGCAGGAACAGAAAGCAGCAACCCGCGACATTAAAGCCATAATTGCCGAAAGCAAAGTTAAATTATCAGATTTGTTTACCGACATCGCGGTAGTGTTCCGCAGCGACAAGCCCAAAGTTGATCTTTTAAAAAATGAGCTGGGATACACCAGATTTAACCGCAAAGCAAATGAAAATGTACAGGAAGCTATCATACAATATCTTTTTACCTTTGCCGACAACCTGCCAGCCTATCGTAGCGAACTGACAGGAAAAAAGATTCCCGACAGCCGTCTCGACGAAATAATAAAACTTGCCCAGGAATGCAAAAATGCCAACATCACACAGGAACTCAGCAAAAGTAAAAGCAGGCAACTAACCGCCGAACAGCAAGCAGAGGTAAACACACTCTATACCGAGGTGATGGCTATCTGCCGCTTAGGCAAATCCATCTTCCGCCAGGATAAAGAAAAATGGCAATTGTTTAACTTCAAAAGCGTAATAGAAGCTTTTGGCGGAACACGAACAAAAAAAGAAGAAGAAATCGTGCCAACTAACTAATTTGAAGATTTGAAGATTTGGGAAAAGCCTTGTAGGGAATTGGGAGTTTTTATTTGTGGGGGGAATGATAAATAATGAGTAAATAAATGGAGTGAGGGGATTATAGTGATATTGTGGTAATTCTTTGGCGATAGTACGTATCTAAAACTGACTTGCAAAATGGACAATAGTGTTTTCAAAATCTCTGACCAAGTAAATATGGTTAATGAAGAATATAGACATGTAGTTGTGTTAGGTGCTGGTGCAAGCAAAGCATCATGTATAGATAAAGCTGAAATGAGTGGCAAGCAAATTCCATTAATGAATGACTTGCACAAAGTAATTGACTTAAAAACAGAATTAAGTGATCTGCCGATTGATTTACAGAATGAAAACTTTGAAGTTATATTTTCAACACTTTATGACAAAGATCCAAATTCGGATATTTTGCGAACGATTGAGAAAAAAATATACGACTACTTTTCTTCACTCAAACTTCCTGACACGCCAACAATTTACGACCATCTTATTCTTTCACTTCGCAAAAAAGATTTAATCGCAACATTTAATTGGGACCCGTTTTTATGGCAAGCATTTGAAAGAAATTTATCGTTTACTGACAACCTTCCACAACTTGCTTTCTTGCATGGCAATGTTGCTATTGGATTTGACAAAGATACAAAGACATTTGGACCAAATGGATATCTCAACCTTAAAACAAAAAAAACATTTCAACCAACACGACTTTTTTATCCAATAAAGCATAAAAATTACAACTCTGATCCTTACATCAAGAATCAGTGGAATCAACTTTCAATGTTTCTTAAAAATCCAGCAAGAGTTACAATCTTTGGTTACTCTGCACCAAAGACAGATGTTGAAGCAATTAGTATAATGAAAACTGCTTGGGGACTTCCAGAAAGAAATCATCTATTTACTCAGTTTGAAATCATAGATATTAAACCAAAATGCGAACTAACAAAATCTTGGAAGGACTTTATCTTTAGCCATCACTACGAGGTTACAAACAACTTCTTTAAATCATCAATCATGCGGTTTCCAAGACGGACAGGTGAGGTTTTCTTGGCAAATTATCTTGAAGGAAAATGGTATCAGGAAAATTATCCTCCAAAATTTAAAAACTTTAAGGATATGAAGACTTGGTATTCTACATTAATTGATAGTGAACAAAAACCCGGCTGAGCGGAATTTATAATTCCACAGAATTCTTTAAATTGATTATAGGTTTAATCATAATTTTGTATCATTATAAAAAATAAAATTTATTTGAAATGGAAATTTATAAAAACTTAAGCGGAAATTCTGGTATAACACATTATGAAATTGGAGAAGATTATATTGATGTGAAATTCATAGACAATCCAACAATTTATTTTTACTGTAATAAGAAAATTAGTAAAGCACATATTAACAAAATGAAAGATTTAGCAAAAAAAGGCAAGGGATTGTGTACATATATAGCTCAAAATCCAGAAATAAAAGATAATTTCAGCAAACGATGAAGTGAGTTATATCCCCTGCTGCGCGTTCCTGGTTAAACTTGTATCCCGCTCTGAACAACGCGTAATTTATAATTCCGCTAAATAACAAAGAAGAAAGCGAAATAAAACAAATGGAAACAGAAAATTGCAAACTTTATAAGGTTGAGGGGAGGTGCAAATTTCGCTCAGACTGGGGACATAAAAGCAGTAAGACTACGGAAATATATACTCACATAACAACAAAAGGATTTGATAAAATAACAAGTCCATTAGATAATTGGGATATTTAAATTATTTTTATATTTGTGAACGGAAAGCAATAACTAATCACGAAATAACTGCCATAATGGTGGTTATACAGTCGTTATGGGCAATTGGGACGAAGCATTCAACGACATTGAAACAAATTATGCTAAGATATTCATGAGAACAAAGAAATTATACTTCATAATCCTAATATTCTTGTTTACTGGTATTAGTTTATTTGCACAGGAAAAGCCCTACAACTTAATAAAGTTTGGGGTTAAGGGATTTGGTGGAATAACTGATACTTGTTACTTAAACACAATGGTTACAGACTGGTTTAATAAGGTTGTAGATGCTAGTAATGCGGAGTTACAGAGTGACCCCGTTACATTACCTTTTAATATAGAATATGGCTATCAGCCATTCATAATCATCAGACCGCTTCGGCTTCTTCAAATCGGAGTTAAAATGGATTATGCCTTTTCAAGTTTAACTGTTCAATTTCAAAATCAACTAATCAATCAGAATTACGAATTAAATATTAAGAAAAAGTCATACAACCCTGGTGTATTTGCTTACCTGACTTTGGGAAAAATGGAGCTTGGTGGTGGGCTGTTTCGCTCCTATACATATTTAGACATAACTGATGATTTTTTTGGATACAAAGATAAATGGTACGGTACAAATACTGGCTATGAGTTAAGTCTTGGTTTTTCCTCGTCTCGCGAAAAACATGTTGGTTTTACAATGGGTATTAGATACAGGGATTTGCTAATTAATGAATTTGAAGATAATTTAAAAAGGAAAATAACTTATTCAGACAATCAGGAAAATATATCACTCAATATGTCGGGATTTTTTATTGAAATGGGTTTGTATTTTCAGTTTGTAAAAATTAAAAAGCAGAAAAATGAAAACTAATTCAATTACCAGATATTTTTTCGTACTTTTTTTAGCACTTATTTTATGGGGATGTAAAAAAGACGTTCTCAAACCAACGAATGAAGAATTCAAAGTAAAATCCTTTATCAGCAATATTAAAAGCTACAATGTTAATTCTGAGTATAATGATAACATTATGCCTACAGATACTACTTCGGCTGACAAACCTTATGTTTCTGTTCAGTCATGGGTAATAAAAGGGAAAGACATTTTAATGAGTATTACTGTACCAGATGATGCAGAAGAACTTTATTTTGGCGCAATTAACTCCCAAGCGGAATACATGGGACTTAACTTCGAGGGACAAGCACAAAATCAAGCAACAGGTTATTACCGGTTAAAACTAAGTAGTATCTCAAATCCTGATACCGCGACCAATGGATTAAGAAATTATCAGGTTGTATTAAGTTCAAATGAAAATATTCAGATTGACAAGTTCGATTTGCTTGTAAGTTGTAAGACAACAAAAGGAATCAGCAATAAAACCACTGTACCGGTAAATGTAGCTAGCATTGCTCCATATCAGAAAAACCTAAAAGTAGGCTTTAGACCATTGACGGGTTATACATATACTATCAAAGTTTCCACACCATCAGGTGCTCAAATTACCTATTCATACAACAAAAATACCGGAACAGAGACTTTCAATAACTCACAAGTACCAAATACAAGCCTTTCTTATGATTCAGGACTTGATTTTAAATGGATTGATTTTTCTGACCCTGAATTTGGAGGATACTCAATGGCAGCAACTATTCAAATTGATTTGACAGGAGGTTCTCAATACATCTATTTATATCTTGCAATTGTTACAGAAGGCATAATTGAACAAGTCAGTTTAGATGCAAATATTCAACAAACTGGGCAAAATACAGCTGTGGGGACAGCTAATGTTGGATTTAGTTATTTTGCAGAATTCAACGAAATAATTGTTGATGACATCAAAGTAATTATACACAAACCAGATAATTTTCCATTGTACAATGAAAACTATCCTTTTCCATCAACATATGCCCGAAGAATTGAAGTTTTCGAAGGAATGACCCAGCATACATTTCGATCAAACTACAGCAATTACC
The DNA here is from genome assembly GCA_023227965.1 of Lentimicrobiaceae bacterium. Lineage (NCBI taxonomy): Bacteria > Pseudomonadati > Bacteroidota > Bacteroidia > Bacteroidales > Lentimicrobiaceae > Lentimicrobiaceae bacterium. The sequence goes on from JALOCA010000025.1 coordinate 47,504, forward strand.
CTCCAGACAAGCATCTACAATTGTATCACAAAGATGCTTTAACAAACGTAACTGAAAATGGTTTTCAATACGAAAATATCCAGATAATATTAGAAGCCGATATTAAAATTCCATCTAATTTTGATTTATCACAATTAAATGAAGTTTGGAGAGTAATTGAAAAACCAGATAATGTTACAAATATTTCAATAGATAATATCGGAATTGGTAAAGCTTCTGTGACAATCCCACCAAATGGTGGAGTTTATAAGTTTGGCTATAAACCTATTGAGGATGTAATTGAGAGTGAAGCTATTTTTCTTTTACCTCTTGCTAGTCCTGAAGTAAAAGAAATTATTTTGAACGATTTAACAAAAGCAGATGCCTTTGCAAACAAAGTAAACAATTTGTATCAAAATGGCTATTGGCATTTACCTTTACCTCCTCCTGGATATTATGACATATATAAGATTAAACATTGGTTTTTTGACAACTTACATGGTGATTACATAGGCCGTCCGGATTGTTCTCAAAACCCTACAGTCTGGTATTATAATCAGGTAAATGATGAAAACATGCGTGGTGCAATTTTAACATGGTTTGGAATACCAACAAGATTGAGTGATGTTAGTTACTTTCTTGCTGGCTACACCCTAACTAAGATTAACGCTCCAGAGGTTGTAAATTTAATTGCTCAGTATTGGGCTGGTGGATGTAATTATAATGACCAGGCAACTCAGATAGCTTTATTAGCCGGAATTGATTTAGCTAAAGGAATAATCAAATACAATCAAGTGAAAACATTAGTCCAAACTATGTTTGATAAAACTTTAGATAATAAAAATACAACTCTTTGGCCAAATAATTCAATACCGAATAATTATTCAGGTTCATATCCAAATGTACCGCCTTCATTTAATCCTAATACAATGTTTGCATCACCATGTTATACAAATCCAGATTTTGAATTAAAATAAGAAAATAAATGCAATTATTCAACCAACATGCCCATAACAAAGTGTAGCAGCAATAAGGGTTTCAGTTGTAATTCAATCGTTCTGCCCCGCTCTAAATTTGGTATTGGTGGACAGGACAGTAGCCCGCAATCCCTTACTAGCCATACCGCCGACCGTTAGCACCTATTTTAAGACAATGAAACCAACAAACGACATATAATGAAAATTTTGAATCTTATTTTAGCCTTTTTCCTTTTGAATGGATTAAATGTTAATTCTCAGACAAATCATTTTCCAAAAG